>NZ_DAOMPX010000055.1:0-13977 GCF_035445025.1 Citricoccus sp.
AGGGACGCGAACAGGGACTGCACTACCTCTACCGGCACGTGGACGTCGCCGCCCTCGGGTACACCGGGGACCAGGCGCAGCGGGAGGCGCCGAGGCTGCTGGAGTACGGCCGCCGGCTGGGCTTCAACGCGTTCAACGTCACCCACCCGTTCAAGCAGACGATCATGGCCCACCTGGACGAGGTGGACGAGGACGCCCGCAACCTCGGGGCCGTGAACACCGTCGTCTTCTCCGATGGGCGCTCGGTGGGCTACAACACGGACTTCTCCGGGTACATCACCGGCCTGCGGGCCACGCTGCCGGAGGCCGACCTGGCCGCGGTGGTGCAGCTCGGCGTCGGCGGTGCCGGCTCGGCCGTGGCCTACGCCCTGCTGCGTGCCGGAGCCGCAGAGCTGGTGCTGATCGACCTCGACACCGACCGGGCCGCCGCCCGGGCCGGTGACCTGCAGGCGCAGTTCCCGGGCCAGCGGGTGACCTCCCGGTCCCACGGCGAGCTGCAGGATGCGCTGGCGGGGGCCACCGGCTTCGCGCACTGCACGCCCGTGGGCATGCACCTGCACCCCGGGATGCCGGTGGCGGCGGAGTGGCTGCGGCCGGGGATGTGGGTCTCGGACGTGGTCTACCTGCCGGTGGACACCGAGCTGATCGTCACCGCGCGGGCCCGGGGCTGCGACGTGGTGGACGGCGGCACCATGGCGGTGGGCCAGGCCGTGGACGCCTTCCGGCTGGTGACCGGGCGCCCGGCCGACGCCGACCGCATGCGCCGCCACTTCCTGGAGATGGTGGCCGCCCAGCAGACTGATTCTGGCCTTCGGGGACCGGCAGGCACGGTGGAGGCAGCGCCCAGCACGGGTGAGGGGGCAGGATGGGGTGCCCTGCGCTTGCCGGCCAGGCGAGCCGGCGCCAGAACCGCCGCCGACATCCATCAGCTGTCATAGATACCGAAGGAGACCCGCGTGGGAAGGTCCGCCTCGCTGATCCTGGCGCTGGCCGGAGGATGGGCGATCGCAATCCAAGCCCGGGTGACGGGCGCCCTGAAGCTCGAGCTGGGTGACGCGGCGCTGGCCGCGGCCGTGACCTTCGGGTCCGGCCTGGCCCTGATGATCGGGGTCAACGTGGCCACCCGGGCCAATCGTCAAGGGGTCGCCCGCATGGTGTCCGGAGGCCTCAAGGGTCGGTACCCAGCGGTGTTCATGTTTAGCGGCTTGTTGGGTGCCTATGCGGTGTTTGGCCAGGGCGCCTCGGTAGACCTCATCGGGGTCGCCGTCTTCTCCCTGGTGTTCATCGGCGGGCAGATGGTCGCCTCAGCGGTCCTAGATTCAGCGGGCTGGGTCCCGGCAGGCCGGACGCGGCTCGGAGCGGCCCGGTTGCTGGGCATACTCGTTGCCTGTGCAGGAGTCCTTCTCGCGCTGTCGGTCCGCTTTGACGCCGGCGGCCGCGTCGACGGCGGTTCCGGGTGGGTGTCGGACGATGCCGGGACGACCGGCCTGTTGGGCCTGATCGTGCCGTTGCTGATCGTGTTCACCGGCGGACTGGTCCAGCCGGCTCAGATGGCCATGAACGGCGTAGTGAGTGCCGCCGTGGGACGTCCGGAACCGCTGGTGCTCTTTAACTACCTGACCGGCACCCTGGCGCTGGTGATCGTGGCCTGGCCGGCCATAGCGGCCGGGGGTCTGGTCCGGCTGCCACTGGGCCCGGGGGATTGGTGGTACTACACGGGAGGGCTGCCGGGGTCGCTGGTCGTGATCGGCGGGGCGCTGCTGACCCAGACCATCGGGTCACTGCTCTACACGCTCGGCCTGGTGGCCGGACAGGTCAGCGGAGCGCTGGTGATGGACAGCCTGTGGCCCACCCCGGGAGTGCTCGTCGGCTGGCAGACCGTGACTGGCGGGGCGCTGACGATCATGGCTCTCGTCCTCGCCTCCGCCGGAAACCTCCGGATAATCCTGCTCGGCCGGGGCGGGAGAGGTGCTGCGGTGAAGAACGCGCACGGTGGTATTGCCGAGGAGGGCGATCTCCGCGTCCGGTGAATACGCCGTCCATCGGGTATCCCGCATCCTGCGCCGTTCAAGAGTGTTCACTGGCCGAACCGGATGTGGATGAGACCACAGCCGCCGACCTGAGCGCGTAGGAACTACGCGGCGCCGGCGCCTCCCTCAAGCCCGACGGCACACCGCTACGTGCATGTGCGGCCGTGCCGGCTCCCGAGCCCTCCGGGATCGCTGCTGCCGTGCTGGGACCCACCGGACGTGTCCGTCGGTGCCCATTGAATGGGAAGTGCCCTGCTGGGCGTGCGCGCGACCGACCATCATGGCGGTGACCCACTTCACCCTCGGGCCCTCAAGAACCCGGGAGCCTCGAAAGGACGTTTCTCATGGCCCTCTACGCCGTTACCTACGCCTATGTTCCTGAGACCGAACCGATGACGCGGGCCCGTTCCGCCCATGTGGACTTCCTGGCCAGCCTGCACGAGCAGGGTCGGCTGCTGGCCTCGGGTCGCCTCACGGAGTGCGACCCGCTGGGTGCCCTGCTGGTCATCACCGGTGACTCGGTGGCGGACGTGGAAGCGCTGATGGACGGGGATCCCTTCCAGGTCGGGGGTTTCATTGCCGAGCGTCTGGTTCGCCAGTGGAACCTCGCCTTCGGCGTGGTTGGTGCCGCGGGCACCGAGGGCCACCCGGCCCAGGCCGCCTGACCCGTCCCCTCCCGAAAATCAGGAAGACCATCACCATGCAGCAAGCCGTCACCACCTCCCGCCGCGTCATCGAGTACCGGGACGTTGCCGATCCAACACCGGCACCGGGCACCGCGGTCATCGCCATGCACGCCGTCACGCTCTGTGGCACCGACCTGCACATCTGGGACGATGACTACGCCACCGAGTTGCCCATTATCCAGGGCCACGAGGCAGCCGGCACCATCCAGGCGCTGGACCCCGCGGACAAGGGCGGCGTGTGGCGAGTCGGGGACCGGGTGGCCATCAGCCCGATGTCCTACTGCGGTACCTGCTATGCCTGTTCCGTTGGACGGGTCAACGCTTGTCGCCATATGAGCGTGTATGGCTGCTATGAGGACGGATCGCTTGTCACCGCGCAGGCCGTGCCGCTCGAGAAGCTGTACCGCGTCCCGGACCGTGTCGACCTGGGCCTGGCCCCGTTGTCCGAGCCGATCTCCATCGCGATGCAAGCCGTGCAGCGCGGTCGGGCGCAGGCCGGAGAGAAGGTCCTCGTCTCGGGAGCCGGCCCCATCGGCCTGCTCGCCACGGTCTACCTCAAGGACCTGGGCTGTGACGTCACCGTGGCGGACGTCAATCCAACCCGGTTGGCCCTGGCGCTGGGCATGGGGGCGGATCGCGCCCTGGAGGTGAGCCCCGGGAATTTCCCGACGGCGGCCCAGCAGGCCGGGCTGGCCACGCTCACGAACGGCAACGGCCCCTCCTTGGTCATCGACGCCACCGGCGCTCCGGCCTCGGTAGCCACCGGAGTGGACCTGGTCGCTACCGCCGGTCGGGTGGTGTGCGTGGGGATCTCCGACGCGGAGTTGCGCCTGACCTTGCGGACCGTGCCGGTCAAGGAGCTCGACCTCCTGGGCTCGCGCAACTCTCAGAACCTCATCGGCCAAGCCCTGGATCTGCTGGACCGATACCAGCAGGTCATCGCCCCGATGATCACCCACCGCTTCGGCTTCCATGAGCTCGACCGGGCCTTCGCCGCACTTGCCGACCCGGACGCCGGGGTCGGCAAGGCCGCCATCGACTTCCCCGACGCCCCAGACGACAGGTCAGGCGCCGCCGTCGCCGCCGGTGCCACCGGATCAGCTGCCTCCGCAGGCGCTCTCGCAGCCTCCACCCACCACAACGAAGGAGCAGTAGCATGACGGATCCCCGGACCCGCACCCTCCTGACTCCAGCACATCACCTGGCGGACCGTTATGACGTGGTGGTCATCGGCTCCGGTTGCGCCGGGATCACGGCCGCCCTCGTGGCCGCCCACGCCGGGCAGTCGGTACTGATAGTGGAGAAGGACAAACAGCTCGGAGGCACCACCGCCGCCGGCGGCGGCGTGATGTGGGCGCCGAACAACCACCTCATGCCCAGCCGAGGCTTCACCGACACGGCCCGGGACGCAGCGGCCTACCTCCGGGCCGCCACCCGCGGACGCCTCAGCGACCACGAGATCGCCTGGTACCTGAAGACCTCCGCCGCGGCGATCCGCTTCCTCGACGACTACACCCGTGTGGAGTACGCCCCGCTGGCCCGCCCGGATTATCACATGGAATGGCCCGGGGCCACTCCGGGCGGTCGTGGACTGGACCACCAGGAATTCGACCCCTCCATAGTCCCCGGCCTGGCCCAGGCCCTGCGCCCGCCGACCTATCTGCCGCGGATCACCATGGACGAACGCGACCGGCTGCACGGCGGCGCCCCGGACCCGGCGCTGCTCGCGGCCCGCGCCCAGCGCGGGATCCGCACCATGGGCGGGGCGCTGGCCGGTGCACTGATCGCCTCGGCCTGGGAGGCCGGCGTCGTGATCTCCGCGCCCTCCCCGGCCACGGGACTGGAACGGATCGTTCACGGCGGAGCCGGCTCCCTGGCAGAGGACGGTGCCGATCTGCCGCCCCAGGGCGACCGCTGGATGCTGACCGTGGGCGATGAGGTGACGGTGCGCACCCGATCCCTCGTCATCGCCTCGGGCGGCTTCGAATGGTCCCCGCAACTGACCGGCACGCTACTGCGCTTTCCGATCGTGCCCATCTCGGCGCCGTCCAACGAGGGCGACGGACTCAGGCTGGGCTTGGCCGCTGGGGCATCGATCGCCGAGACCCAGGACATCTGGGGTGTACCGGTGCTCACCGCCCACGGCGCCGAGTACGGCGGCCGGCCCAGCGGCAGGATGGGCAACGTCGAGGCCACGCTGCCCGGCAGCGTCGTGGTCAACCGAGCCGGCCGGCGGTTCGTCAATGAGGCCCTGAACTACCACGACTTCTCGCGGGTGTTCGGGAACGTCGATCCGGTTTCGGGCGACTTCGCCAACATCCCGGCGTATCTGGTGGTGGACTCCCGGTACGCCGCGAAGTACCCGGTGGCCGGACACCCGGTGTTCTCCAGCCCTGCCGACGCCCCCGCCTGGATGGTGCAGGCCGACACCGTCACGGGGCTGGCGGACCGGATCGGCGTGGACCCAAACGGCCTGGTCGACACCCTCCGGCGGTTCAACGAGCATGCCCGCACCGGTGAGGATCCCGACTTCGGTCGCGGGGCCACCGACCAGGACCGTCACCTCGGCGACCCGGCGAACACCCCCAACCCGTGCCTGGCCCCGGTAGAGACCGCCCCGTTCTACGCGGTGCAGTTGCATCCGGGGGCCCTTGGGACGGCCGGTGGATTGCGCACGGACCTGGATGGTCAGGTTCTGGACTGGCGGGATGAGCCGCTCGGAGGACTCTACGCAGCGGGGAACTGCTCAGCCACCGTATTCAGGGATGCGTATCCTGGCGGCGGGGCCACGATCGGCTCGGCCATTACCCGCGCCTTTGCGGTGGGCACTCACATCGTCAGCGGGACTGGTCCAGTCCAGCCCCCGGCCGCGGACACCATCCCCGCGGGCCGCGACTTGGCGTCTGCCGGTTGAGCAGACCGGGCGGGCGCCGGTGAATGTCGCTGGGTCGATCGGACTATGGTGGGATCATGGCGAACTCGCGTTCCGGGGAGTCCGTGGTCGAGCGGCTGGTGAGGATCCTGAACGCCTTCGACATGGATCATGCGGAACTGACGGCCACCGAGGTGGCTGCCCGAGCGGACTTGTCCCTTTCCACCGCCCACCGGTTGGCGGGGGACATGACCACCCATGGACTGCTACGGCGCACACCGCAGGGGAAGTTCCGCATCGGACTGGTGCTATGGGAGCTGGCCCAGCGCAGCTCGTCTTACCAGGAGTTCGGTCAGCAGGCGCTGCCTTTCATGGAGGCCGTGCACGTCACCCAGCGCCAGAACACCAGCCTGGCCATCTTGGACCCCGAGGACCGCACCATCATCTACCTGGAGCGGCTCATCAGCCAGGACGTACCGACAGACCTGACCAAGGTCGCCGGTCGGCTGCCCGTTCTCTCGACCGCTCCTGGCCTGGCCATCCTGGCGTTTTCCCCGCGCCACATGCAGGAACGGTTCCTCAGCGAACCCTGGGATCCGGTCACCCGTAATTCGGGGCTCACCGAGGAAGGCTTGCGCCGTCGGCTTGCCCAGGCGCGGATGGACGGTTACGTGCATATGCGAGGGGTCCTGGTCCCAGGCTCCTCCGGGACTGCTGCACCCGTGCTCGGCCCCGGAGGCCGGGTCCTCGGAGCCATCTCGATCGTCTCGGCCGTGGACCAGATCGACCTCAAGGTGCAGGTGCCCGTGCTGCTGGCCGCCGCGCGGGGGCTGTCCCGGCAGATGGGATCACAGGGCAAGTTTGCGGAGCCAGACGCCTTCTGAGCCAACCGATCCGGACGCCATGAGAATGGCCCGAGGACTGGTGGGCAACCGAGCTGAGCTGACGCCAGAGCACATCGCGCGGATTTCATTCAATGGGATTCGGGGCGCGAGACGTGCACCGCGTGGCTCACGATGATTCGTAACGCTCATCACACTGAGGCCGAAAGTTCCGGACTGGCAGTGAACCACGGGCATCTGGAATCCCTAGACATCCAAGGAGACGGCCATGGCTGATCCCACCCTCCCGGCGACCGGAGACGTGGCCGGCACTCACGCGCTGGACGCGCGCAAGGCTACGCCACAGGCGCGTAAGGCCGCCCTGGCCTCGTGGCTCGGTTCCACCTTGGAGTACTACGACTTCTTCATCTACGGAACGGCCGCGGCGCTGATCTTCAACCGCCTGTTCTTCCCCGAGGGTGACCCCGTGGTCGCGACGGTGGCCGCGATGGCGACGTTCGGCGCCGGTTACCTGGCCCGGCCGATCGGTGGGCTGGTCATGGGGCACGTCGGGGACCGGATCGGGCGTCGCACCGCGTTGATGATCACGTTGGTCATCATGGGTGTGGCCTCGACGGCCATCGGCCTGCTACCGACTTACGACGCGGTGGGAGTCTGGGCCACTGCTTTGCTGCTGCTGTGCCGCCTGGCCCAGGGTTTCTCCGCTGGGGCCGAGGCCGCCGGCGCCGCCACGATGACGCTGGAGCATGCACCCCAACGCCGTCGGGCCGAGTTCTCCAGCTCCGTGATGATGGGCTACGCCTCCGGCATGGTGCTATCCAACCTGGTCTTCATCCCCATCGCCCTGCTGCCCGATGACCAGTTCACCAGCTGGGGGTGGCGGGTGCCCTTCCTGGTCTCCGTGGTCGTTCTGGTCGTCGCCTACTGGGTGCGCACCAAGCTCGAGGAGACGCCCGTCTTCGAGGAGCAGGTCGAGGGCATGGTAACCAGCGGCGAGCCCGGTGCCCATCGTGAATACCTCGCCGAGGCGGCCATCGACCGCACAAGCACCGACGTGCCCGCCCTGCTGGTCCTGAGGACGCAGTGGCAGGACGTCGTGCGCATCGTGTTCATCACGCTCTTCTCGGTCATCCAGACGATCGTGACCGTGTATGGACTGCAGTATGCCGTCAACGTCCATGGCATTGACCGAACTGCGATGCTCACTATCAACGTCATCACTGTTGGCCTGTCCATGGTCAGCATCCCGCTGGCCGCCCGGATGGCGGACCGGATCGGTCGCAAGGCCACCCTGTTCATCGGCGCCGTCGGCTGCGTGGCTTCCATCTGGGGCTTCTTCTGGGCCATCGGTGAGCAGGACCTGATTTTGATCTTCGTGTTCGCCTTTATTAACCAGTCCATTTTCTACTCCTGCTGGAACGGCGTCTGGCCGGCGTTCTTCCCCGAGATGTTCGCCGCCCCGGTGCGCTACACCGGAATGGCCATGGGCAATCAGATCGGCCTGATCCTCACTGGTTTCGCCCCCACCATCGCCGCCGTCCTCGCCCAGCCGGGAGCCCTGGGCTGGATCCCGGTCGCCGTGTTCGTCACCCTAGCCGTGGGAATCTCCTGCCTCGCGATTGCCACCGCCCGGGAGACGTATAAAGTGCCCACCGCCGAGCTCGGCCCGGCCCGGGCCCGGAGCGCGTTCCAGGAGCACCCCGAACTGCTCGGTAAGCAGTAGAGCCGGCGCCACCCCGCCGAATGCAGTGCCCGCGGCTGCCACCGTGCCGATTTTCCCGGCACGGTGGCGTCCCACGTCCACCATCACAAGCACGAGGAGCATGATCAATGACGACGACCACCGCCCCCGAGGCCACCCATCCCGTCCCGGGGGCCACCGGGCTTTTGCGCGTAGGCATCGCCGGCGGCGGCGCGATTTTTCGCAACCACCTGGAGGCCTACCGGGCGCTGCATGACGTGGAGGTGGTGGCCTTATGTGACATCGATGCCGAGCGTGCGCAGCAGCTGGCCATCGCGAACGAGATCGACCACGCGTTCGGCTCGGTGACGGACATGCTGGCCTGGCGGGGCGTGGACGGGCGAGGGCTCGATGTTGTGTCCGTCTGCACCCCGCATCCCACCCACGAGGCTGTGGTCGCCGAGGCTGCCGCTGCCGGCGTGCACGTGTTGTGCGAGAAGCCGATCGCGATCGACCTCGCCGCCGCCGAGCGCATGGTGACCACCTGCCGGGAGGCCGGCGTGACCTTCGGCGTGCTGTTCCAGCGCCGTTTCTGGCCCGCCGCCCAACGGATCCGTGCGGCAATCGACGACGGCACGATCGGCACCCCGATCCTGGGCCACTGCTCGGTCATGCTGCACCGCGAATCCGAGTACTACTCCGCCACCCCCTGGCGCGGCACCTGGGCCAGCGACGGTGGCGGGGTGCTGATGACCCAGGGCATCCACTACATCGACCTGCTGCAGTGGTTCATGGGAGACGTGGTGGAGGTCCACGGCCACACTGCGACATACGTCCACGGCGAGCACATCGAGGTGGAGGACTCCGCGGTGGCCACCCTGCGGTTCGCGTCCGGGGCGATCGCCACCCTGCAGGCATCCACCGCGGTGACCCCCTCCCTTGGAGTGCAGATCAGGGTCACGGGCTCCAGCGGTGCCACGGCCCAGCTGACGGAGTTCCCGGAGGGCACCGACGGCCGCGTGGACATCTGGGCCACCGGTGACAGCGTTGGCGCCTCGGAGACTTGGCCGTCGTCGCTGGCGCCCAACGCCGACCTGGCCACCATTAACGGAGCGCTGCTCCCCTGGCACCGGGTCCAGGTGGCCGACTTCGTGGACGCGGTGCGCACCGGCGCGGATCCCGCCGTCACCGGCGAGGAGGCCACCAAGTCGCTGCGCATCCTGCTGGCCGTCTATGAATCCTCCCGGACGGGGCGTCCGATCAGGTTCTGAGGCTACTGGGCAGCTCAGTAAGTGGCGCGCCCCCCGGAGGCGTCGTAGACCGCTCCGGTGGAGAAGGACACCTTCTCGGAACTGAGCCAGGCAATGAGCTCTGCGATCTCGACGGCGGTGCCGAACCGGTTCATAGGCGTCATCTCCTGAGAGCGCGCGAGGATTTCCGGTGCAGTCTCCGCGTTCATGGGCGTCTTCACCGCCGCCGGGGCGACGACGTTGACGAGTACTCCGGTAGTGGCGAGCTCCTTGCCCAATGATTTCGTCAGGGCGATCACCGCCGCTTTCGATGCCGAGTAGGCGGCCTGGCGCGGGTTGCCGTCCTTGGCGGCGATGCTGGAGAGGTTCACGATGCGGCCCCAGCCCCGTTCGGCCATCGATGGTACGAATGCTCGGCACATCAGGAACGTCCCGTCCACGTTGACGGCGAAGGTCCGGCGCCAGGCCGCGACGTCGGTGTCCACGACGTCCGCTCCGGGGCCCACGGTCCCGGCGCAATTGACCAAGACATCGACCGGGCCGCATTCCCGGGCGAGCTGCCTCACGGAGTCCTCGCTGCTAACGTCTACGCGGAAGTCGGCTCCCGGGGCCAGGTCGGCGGTGAGAACTACCAGTCCGTCCGCGCGGAGCCGCTCGGCCGTCGCGGCGCCGATGCCACTGGCACCGCCGGTAATCAGGGCCCGTCTCGGGGCTTGTTCAGGCATGGTCGTGGAACCCTCCAGAGTAGTGATGGATGGAGGCCGCAGGGGCCGACCGGGACGTACCCGGCCGGCCCCTGCTCCTCGGATGGGAACCCCTACCCCTCCTGCGGGTCGGGGAATTTCAGTAGATGCCCTTGGCCTGGAGATCGGCTAGTTCGCGCTTCTTCAGTCCAAGGAACGGCAGAGGAACCTTGTACGTCTCCGGGCCGGTGGCGAAGGCCACGGCCGAGAGCACCGCGAAACCGCAACACATCCAGGCAACGGGGCCCCAGTTGGCGGAATCGCCGCTGGTCATCCACTGGGCCAGGGCAGGGGCAAAACCGGAGACCAACAGGCCCAGCATGAGGCCGATCGCCATGCCGGAGTAGCGCACCCGGGCCGGGAACTGCTCCGGGAAGCTGGCCATGTATGAGCCGTTCGGGGCCGCGTAGAAGACGCCGAACAGGATGACCGCGGAGACGAAGACCATGGCGACGTTCCCGGTGCCGATCGCGTTGAAGAACACGAACATCATTACGCCTGCGCCGAGTGCGCCGCCGATGAAGACGGGTTTGCGGCCGATTCGGTCCGCGAGCCACCCGTAGAAGGGCTGGGTGAGGACGGCCGCGAAGTTACCCGCCGCGATGGCCAGCAGCATAGTAGTGCGCTCGATGCCGTTGTACTCCACCGCATAGGCCAGACCGAAGACATTGACCACGGTGTTCATCATGGCGAACGTGGCGGCGAACATCACGCGCACCACTGAAGTCCAGTGGTTGCGGAACAGTTCCACGATGGGGACCTTGACGACTTCGTCAGCATCCTTGACCTCCTCGAAGACCTCTGGCTCTTCCAGGGTGCGGCGGATGACGAAGGCGAGGACGGTCAGGACAATGGAGATCCAGAACGGGACGCGCCAGCCCCAAGACATCAACGCCTCATCGTCCATGGCTGCCACCGGGATGAACACGAGGGTGGCTAGCACGATGCCGAACATAATTCCGGACATGGTGAACGAGGCGAAGAAGCCGCGCCGGCCTTCCGGGGCGTGCTCCATGGACAGCGATGCGGCCCCGGGGGACTCGCCGCCGGCGGACAGGCCCTGCAGAAGGCGCAACAGCACCAGCAGGATCGGGGCGAGCATACCGACCTGTTCATAGGTGGGCAGGCAGCCGATCAGCAGGGTGGAGACGCCCATGGTCAGCAGGCACGCGATCAGGGTGTTGCGGCGGCCGAAGGTGTCCCCGAGGTGGCCCCAAAGCACAGCTCCGAGCGGGCGGGCCACGTAGGCGACTCCAAGGGTGGAGATGGACAGCAGCACCGAAGTCGCGTTGTCATCAGCGAAGAACACCGAACTGAAGACCAGCGCGGCGGCCGAACCGTAGATGAAGAAGTCGTAGTACTCCAAGGTGCTGCCCAAGAATCCCGACAGGGCCGCCCGACGCGCGTTTCGCGGGTCGGTGAGGGAACGGGTATGCGCGGCCACGGTCTCGGTACCCGCGAGGGAGGCATCGTCCGCAGAACGGCGGGCATCGCTGACTGAAGCGCTCAAGATGGCCCCTTTCTTATGTCTATGGACCACCACATCCGGTGATCGACCTCACATAAGCGTAGGGATGCAAACTGTATAAGTGTAGAACAAAATTCGGGATTGATTATGTACACGGTCAGCACAATCCTCATCACCGTGAGGTATGTGCCATAACCCTCTCAACGAGGTCCAGCACGGCGTGGAGAGCTGGTGTCCCCGGCCCAAGGGACCACGCCAAGCCGTGATCCAAGGTGACGGTTGGGTTCAGCAAGGAGCGGTACACGGCGCCGGGCGGCAGCATCGGCGCGATGGTCTCCGGCGCTAGCGTGATACCGACGCCGCCAGCCACGAGCTGCAACACGACGTAGGGATCAGACGTCTCCTGCACCACGCGTGGACGGAATCCGGCGTCAGAGCATTGCTGCATCAGCGTGGCCTCCAAGGCCGATCCGCCAGACGTTGACGTGGTGACGAAGGGTTCGTCGGCGAGGTCGGTGACGTCGATGGTGCCCGCCGCTGCCAGTCGGTGGTCAGCCGGCAGGACCGCGCCGAGGTGCTCTTGGTACAGCAACCGCGTGTTCATGGCGCTGGCTGCGATGGGCAAACCCACGCAGGCAAGGTCCAGGGCCCCGTGGCGCAGCTGGACTAGGGCATCATCCGTTAGGACCCGGCCAATGAGCTCGAGTTCGACACCGGGCAACTCTTGGTGGACTCCGCGCGTCAATGGCGGCAACAGGACGTGGTTCAACACTCCTGAATAACCGATACGGACCCGACCGACGACCACGTCGGCCGCCGCCGTGGTGGCCTTCCTGCCCGAAGACAGCCGTTCGAGGCTTTCCCGGGCGAAGGGAAGGAACGCTAATCCAGCGCTGGTCATGCACACGGATCGGGTGTTGCGGTCGAAAAGGTCCGAGCCGATCTCCCGCTCGAGCTTGCGGATCATCTGACTCAATGGCGAATGGGCCATATGCAGCCTGGAAGCGGCACGCCCGAAGTGAAGCTCTTCAGCCACGGCGATGAAGGCCTCCAGCCAGCGAGTGTCCACGTCCGTGATCCTATCGGGAGCCTGAACCTGCTATGGGATAAGTCCGATCCGACGGTCCGCGACGAAGCATCGCCCGCGTTGTCGCGAACGGACCAACCGAGGTTCCTTACCTCGCTGGCAACTGGATCTGTAGATAGCGGTGGGGGCCACTGAATACCACGGTTCACGAGCGATAGCAGCGGAGAATCGATAACACCGGACAATGGTCGCGACGCTGACGACCAATCGGCTACGACAGTCCGCAACATCCTGCGATATTGCCCCGCGAAGACGGAGTCTGAACGCCGTCCTCCGTCTCACTGAGCTACCCATCCGAGCGCGTCTCAAAGCCATCAATCCCGCTCAACCGTCCCTGAGAGCTTGAGCTGTCCGGCCAGTGTGCGTCAGCGCCCGACCGTGTTGAAGGCGTCCACCCGCAAGACTTGGGCTGTCGCGTCACCTGTTCCCCGCCACGAGGACACCAGCGTGCGAAGGTCAACGGCTACGAGGCTTCCGACGGAGAGCCGTTCACCGGGACGTCGTCGGGCTTACTGCAACATCACCGCTGGGGAGAAGATCAGGTTCCATGGCCACGCTGGACTTTCACTTTACATAGTCAGGCTTACAGGCCCGCTGTCGGGAATATCGCTCTGACCACGCAACGAAACCCAGAGCGCTTCACATACACCCGCCCGACAAGCACTGGTGGCAGCCGCCGGAGGGCGTTCAGACGTCGAGGAGCTCGGAGGGGATGTCCCGGGCGGTGTGCAGCACCCGGTGGACACGAACCGCATCGACGTCGTCGGTATAGAAGGCCAGGTAGGGGAACCGGCGCAGGGCCAGGGTGCGGATCTCGGGGATGTCCACCTCGGCCCCCAGCCGCATGGAGCCCAGTTGCGGATGCTCACCGATGAGGACCTTGGCGTCTTCCAGTGCATCGACAAAGGCCAAGGCTGCGGTGGCAGCTCCTTGGCCGAGGTAGTACTCAACGGCTGCGGTGATGTCCTCATCGGCCCGCCGCGTGGTGACGACCTGGCGCGCGCTCACGCCGGTCCAGAGAGTTGGATCCGTTCACGCATCCGTTGGAAGTACGCCTCATCCATCTCCGACCCCGGCCCGGACCCCATGCCCTCCACCAGCAAGGCACGCAATTGCGTGCGTGCCTGCTCGCGTCGAATCAAATCTCGGACGAACTCACTGCTGGTGCCGTAGCCACGTTCGCCCACCTGGGTTTCGACGAACTCCTTGAGCCCGTCGGGAAGGGATACGTTCATCGTTGCCATGAGACCAGCATAAACCGTTTGACAAACTTTGCCATTGATGCATAGCCAGAGGTGTTCCGGTTCCAAGGAACTGG
>NZ_DAOMPX010000056.1:0-10091 GCF_035445025.1 Citricoccus sp.
CCTCCGACCGCCGACCCGGACCTCGCACCGGTCGCCGACGTCCTGGCCGCGGGGCGCGCCGGCCGGCCGCTGGTGCACTGCCTCACCGCGACCGTCTCCATGGCACTCGTCGCCGACGGCCTGCTGGCCGCCGGGGCCCGCCCCATGATGACCGAGACCCTCGCCGAGGCCCCCACCGTGACCCGGGTGGCCGACGCGCTGGCCGTGAACCTCGGCACCCTGAGCACGGACGCCATGGAGGGCATCCCCGCCACGGTGGCCGTCGCCGTCGCGGACCGGCGCCCGTGGGTGCTGGACCCCACCGCGATCGGCATCGCACCGGTGCGGACACCGCTGGCCCGCCAGCTGCTGGACTCCCGGCCGACCGTGGTGCGGGGCAACGCCTCCGAGGTGCTCGCCCTGGCCGGTGCGGGCACCGGCGGGCGCGGAGCGGACTCGGTGGCCGGGCCGGACGCGGCGGAGGACGCCGCGATGTCGACGGCACTCAGGACCGGTGGCGCCGTCGCCGTCTCGGGTGCCGTGGACCTCGTGCTCGACGCCCGCCGGCAGGCGCGGGTGGCACGCGGGACCGGTCTGCTCACCCGGGTCACCGGCACCGGCTGCCTGCTCGGGGCCCTGACGGCCGCCTGCACCGCGGTCGAACCGGACCCGTTCCGCGCCGCGCTCGCCGCGACCACCTGGCTGAACCTGGCCGGTGAGGTCGCGGCCGGGCGGGCCGCCGGGCCGGGATCGTTCCGGATGCACCTGCTGGACGCGCTCGACGAGGTGGGACGGTGACCGGGGGAGCGGCCGGACGGCTCGGCCCGCGGGTGACCCACCCGGGCCGGCACCGCACGCCGATCGACGGGACCCACGCACCGCTCGACCTGCGCTGCTACCTGGTCACCTCCGGCACCGGACGGCGCACCGTGGAGGTGGCGGCCGCGGCGGCGGCCGCCGGGGCCGGCGTCGTGCAGGTCCGGGCCAAGGAGGCCACCGCCGCCGGACTGCTGGACCTGACCTGTGCCGTCGCCGAGGCCGTGCACGCGGCCCGGCCGGCCACGCGCGTGCTGGTGGACGACCGGGCCGACGTGGCCTTCGCCGCGCATGCCCGCGGCGCGGCCGTGCACGGGGTGCACCTGGGCCAGGACGACCTGCCGGTCACCGAGGCCCGGGCGCTGCTGGGCCCGGACGCCGTCATCGGGCTGACCACCGGGACCCCGGACCTGGTCCGCGCGGCGGAGCGCCTGCGCGGGGTGATCGACTACGTGGGGGCCGGGCCCTTCCGGCCGACCCCCACCAAGGACTCCGGCCGGGACCCGATCGGGGTGGACGGGTACCACGGGCTGGTCGCGGCCACGTCGCTGCCGGTGGTGGCGATCGGGGGCGTCGAGCCGGAGGACGTGCCGGCGCTCGCCCGGACGGGGGTGGCCGGCGTCGCGCTGGTGCGCGCGATCATGGACGCCGCGGATCCGGGGGCCGTGGTGGGCGAGGTGCTCGCCGGGTTCCGGTGACGGCCCCCCGTCCCGGGTCAGGCCGCGGCCGGAACGGCCTGGACCCCGTCGCCCGCCGAGCGGAGCCTGCGGGCCTTCGCCCACACGGCCACCGCCAGCAGGGCCAGCGCGACGGCCGCCCACGTCACCATCACCACGATGCCGTGGCCGACGCCGATCGTGCCGCCGGCGATGAGGGAGCGGAACGACTCGACCGCGTAGGTCATCGGCAGCCAGGGGTGCAGGGCCTGGAAAAACGCCGGCGCGGTCTGGACCGGGTAGGTGCCGCCCGCGGCCGAGAGCTGGAGCACGATCAGGATCAGGGCGAAGAAGCGCCCTGGCGGTCCGAGGAGGGCGATGAGCGCCTGGTTGATCGCCATGAACGTCAGCGACGTCAGCAGGGCGAAGCCCGCCAGTCCCCAGCCATCAGCCGGGGTCATGTCCAGGCCCACCGTGAACACGGAGACCATCAGCAGCGACTGCACCGCGCCCATCAGCGCCGGCAGCGCCATACTGCGCAGCATCACCCGCCACAACGGGCGGCCGTCCTCGATCATAGACGTGCGCACGGCCGGGCGCATCAGGAAGTACCCCAGGGCGCCCACCCAGAGGGCCAGGGACATGAAGTACGGGGCCAACCCGTAGCCGTAGGAGGGGACCTCGTTCGTGCGCTGGACGTCCGCACTGACCGGCAGGGCGGCCACGGAGCCGAGGCGGGAGGCGTCCGCGTCCGTGTAGCTGGGCACGGTCGCCGTGCCGTCCTGAAGGGACGTGAACAGCCGGCCCGAACCGTCGGACAACTCGCCCAGGCCGGAGGCGAGCCGGCGGGACCCGTCGTCCGCGCCGGCCAGACCGGAGGACAATTCCGTACTGCCCGACTCGAGGTCCGCCGCTCCCGAGGCCAGTGCCGGCAGGCTCGCGGCCAGTCGGCCGACGCCCTCGTCCAGCGAGGAGGTGCCGGCGGCCAGGGCGTCCGCGCCGGAGGCCGCACCGGCGATCCCGTCGGCCAGTGCGCCGGAGCCCGTCGCGAGGGCCCGTGCGCCCTCCGCCACCCGGTCGGCTCCGTCGGCGAGGGTGTCCACCCCGTCGGCCAGGTCGGAGACCGTGGCGCCGGCCGCGGCGGCGCCGCCTGCCACCCGGTCGGCGCTGGAGCCCAGGCCGGACAGCCCGGTGCCGGAGGACGCCTCCCCGACCAGGGCCCCGAGGCGCTCGTGCACCGTGGAGGCCCCGTCGGCCGACTGCCCGGCCCCGGCCGTGACCTGCCCGGCGCCCGCGGTCAGCTCGGCGAGAGCGGCCTTGCGCTGGTCGTCTGTCAGGGCGTCGTAACCGGCCAGCAGGTCCTCCAGCCCGCCCTGCACCCCGGCCGCACCATCCTGCACCTGTGCGGTGCCCGTGGCGAGGGCGGCCGCGCCGTCCTGCAGTTCCCCCGCCCCGGCGACGGCCCGGTCGAGGCCGGCGGCGAACTGCCCCGTGCCGTCGGCCAGCGCGTCCGCGGCGGCGGACAGGGCGGTGGTGCCCTCGTCGAGTCTCCCGACGCCGTCCGCCACCTGGGCGGCCCCGTCCGCCAGCGCGGTGGTCTGGTCCGGCAGGGACGCGGTCTGGGAGAGCATCTGGCCCAGTCCCGATCTGAGCTGCTGCGCGCCCTCGTTCACGGAGGCGGTGCCCTGGGCCAGGTCCTGGCTTCCACTGCTCGCGGCGGCGGCGCCGTCGGCCAGCCGACCGGCTCCGTCGTTGAGGGTGACGGAACCGTCCGCGAGCTGGTCGATGCCGACCACCAGGTCGTCCGCGCCGTGGCGTGCGTCCCGGGCGCCGTCGGCCACCTGGCCGGCTCCGTCCGTGGCCTCCTGCATGCCGTCATGGACGTCGGTGACGCCCAGCAGCACGTTCTGCACGTACTCCTCGCCGATGCCCTCGGCCACCGTGGCGGCCGCCGTCTCGCCGATGGTCCTCGCGATGGTGCCCATGATGATGTTCGCACCGTCATTGGTCTGCACGCGCAGGGTGGACTGCTGGGCGTCGGCCGCCTCGCCCGTGGACAACCCGGCGGCGTGGGCGGAGAACGTCTCCGGGACGGTCAGCACGGCGAGCACGTCGCCGGACTCCAGCGCCTCCTGGGCCTCATCGGCTCCCATGGTCCGCCAGTTGAGGTTGTCCGAGTCCCCGTCCGGGTGCACGAGTTCCTCGGTCAGGTCCTCACCGAGGTGGACCGGCTCACCCTGGGACGTGGCGGGCTCATCCTGGTTCACGACGGCGGCCGGGACCTGGTCGAGGTGACCGGTCGGGTCCTTGACGGATCCGGTGAGCAGCCCCGAGTAGATGGAGGGGATGATGGCCAGGGCCATCAGGATCACGCAGAACCAGGCCATGGCGCCGTACTTCCTGAGCGCCGACCGCGTGGGCCCCTGGCCGGCGGCCGGGACGGCTGCTGATGCTGCTCTTTCTGCGGCCGCGACGGTGGGGTGGGCGGTGGCGTGGCCATCGCCCGCAGCATGTCCTGCCGCGTGGTGATCTGCCTGGTGACCCGCGTGACGGCCGGCGTGACGGCTGGCGGAGCGGCTTGGGACGGCGTCCCATGACGTGCCGGCGTTCCGGAGCCGGTAGTCGGGCCGGGGGGTCGGGTGCTGCGCCATCAGTCGAGGTCTTCCGGGTCGTGGTCGGCCGGCGTCGGGGACGCCGGGGCGCGGGCGGGGGAGGGGGCGGGCGTGACCGGGGGAGCCGGTGCGGCCGCGCGGACCGCGGCGATTTCCTGCTCCGTGGCGCCCGAGCTGGACAGCAGCAGGGCGGACAGCCGGTCGACCATGTCCTCGACCTCCTGGAGGGGGTCGGTGGAGGTGACCAGCCAGTGCTGCACCAGCCACACGCTTCCCGCGGCCAGGAATTGGGCCCGCTGCTGGGCGGTGTCGGGGCCCTTCCGACGGTGGATGATGGGCCCCAGCGGGGAGGAGGTGAGCAGCCGGTGGGCCAGGTAGCGGATGAAGTCGGCGGCGACCTCGGCCGGGTTGATGGCCAGGGCCGAGAGGTAGAAACTGCGGTGCTCCGCCAGGTCCGTCAGCAGGGTCAGGAAGGTGCCGCGGGCGAACACCGTCCACGTCTCGCCGAGGGCCGCCTGCGGGACGCGGTCGAAGGTCGCCTGCATGCGCCGCAGCGCTGCCTCCCACACCAGGGCGGGCACGTCCCGGAAGTACTTGTAGAACGTGGGGCGGCTGACCCCGGCGCGTTGTACCACGTCGGTGACGTTGAGGCCGGCGGGGTCGGTGCCTTCGTCCAACATGGCGGTCACCGCTTCCACCAGTGGTTGCAGGGACCGTCCCTCCTGGACTCGACTGTTCATTGCTGCCCCCCGTTCCGTTCCGTGGCCGCCGTCCGCCGGCCCAGTTCGGTACTTTACACCTGTCAAGTAGTGCTCTGAATGTCCAGGCGCTGGCAGCCGGTGGGGCGCCGGAGCGAGGGCGGTGGGACCAGCTGAGATTTACGAGTGTTCACTCACGGACCGTCACTGCGGTGACCGGGCAGCCCCAGCGGGGGACGGGGGATGACATCCACCGCGCCAGCTTTGGCGATGGCAGGGGAATGACGTACGACGACGCGGAAGGCCACCATGATGAGATCCATCGCCGAGCAGGACATCGCGGAACTCGGAGGGCGGCTGAGCGTGCTGGCCCGGCAGAAGAGGGACCACGTCCAGCTAAACGTCCTGCTGGAGGAACTCAAGGGAACCTCGGGCGCGGAGCAGGGGCGGGTGCCGCTGAAGCGCTACCAGCTGGTGTTCCCGCATGCCTTCGCCGAGGAGTCGGTACTGTGGCCGCTGAGGCGTCGGGTCCTGCCGGACGGCCACGAGCGGACGCTCCAGGTCGAGCGTGAGCACCAGGAGGTCAACGAGATCGTCGTCGCCCTGGAGGGCCTGCCGCTCGGCGATCCCACCCGTGACCCCCTGCTCGCCGCGCTGGCGGAGGTGTTGCGCGAGGACGTGCGCAACGAGGAGGACGAACTGCTTCCCTGGTTGCAGGCCGGGCTGAACCGGAACCAGCAGAGGAGCGCCGGCCTGGTGTGGGAGCTCGTCCGGCGCACTGCGCCCACCCGCGCGCACCTCGTGGTGGCCCGGCGGCCGCCCGGCAACGTGATCGCCGCCCTGCCGCTGTCCGTGCTCGACCGGATCCGGGACTTCGTGGACGCGGCGGTGCTCCGGGACCCGTCGCGGGTCGGTTCAGGGTTGCAGCGCCTCAGCACGGCCCTGGCCGGGCTCAGTCACCGGGTTGAACGGCTGCCCGTCATGCGCCGCGGCGAGGACCCGTCCACGGCGCCCGCCGCCGCCTGACGGCGGGCCGGGGCACCGCCGTCGGGGATCTTCCGCCGGCGGGGGGTCCTTCACGGACGGCCCCGAGTGGCGACGGACCGGGCCGGCGGGTTACCGGTTGACGTCCACGACGGTGCGCCCGCGCGTGCGCCCGGCCAGGATCTGCTGGGCGTAGGGGATCGTGTCCGCCAGCCCGATGGTCGTGGTCATCCGGTCGAGCTGGTCCAGGTCGAGCTCGTCGGCCAGTGCGGCCCAGGCCCGCTGGCGCAGGGCCTGCGGTGCGTAGACCGAGTTGGCGCCGGTGAGGGTGACGCCGCGCAGGATGAACGGCGCCACGGTCGTGGGCAGGTCCATGCCCTGGGCCAGGCCGCAGGCGGACACGATCCCGCCGTAGTTGGTCTGGGCCAGGACGTTGGCCAGGGTGGTGCTGCCGGCGACGTCCACGGCGCCGGCCCAGCGCTGTTCCTGCAGGGGCTTGCCGAGCTCCTCGGAGAGCTCGTGACGGTCGAGGAGGTCGGCGGCACCGAGGTCCCGCAGGTAGTCACCCTCCTCCTCGGCCCGTCCGGTGGAGGCCACCACCCGGTAACCGCGGGCGGCCAGCAGGGACACCGCCACCGATCCCACGCCACCGGCCGCGCCGGTGACCAGGATGTCCCCGGACCCCGGGGTGAGTCCGGCATCGGCCAGCTGCAGCACGGAGATCATGGCCGTGAAGCCGGCGGTGCCGATGGCCGCGGCGCGCACCGGGCTGATCTCCCGGGGCAGCTCCACGAGGGCCTCGCCGCGGACCCGGGCCCGGGTCGCGAAGCCGCCGTTGCGCGATTCGCCGATGCCGTCCCCGTTGAGCACCACCGTGTCCCCGGGGTCCCAGGCCGGATCGTCGGAGCGGGTGACCGTGCCGACGATGTCGATGCCCGGGATGATCGGCCAGTTCTGCAGCACGCCCCGGCCGGCACCGGTGATGGCCAGGCCGTCCTTGTAGTTGTAGCTGGAGTAGAGCACGTCAAGCTCCACGGGACCGCTGAGGATGCCCTCCTCGGCCGTCTCCTCCAGGCGCGCTTCCGCTCCCCGGGACTCCACGATCACTGCCCGCATGCCTCACCCTTTCTGTCCTCGCCCCACGGTGAGGACCGCTCCCACGTCACGTTACGGGCCGATGTGGCCGTCCGTCAGCCCCGCCCGCGCTCCGGCCCTTGTGCCGCAGCCGAGCCGCTGCCTACTGTGGCCGCACTCCACGGGCCCTCCGGACCCGTGTGCTGGACCCCGCGCGCTCCTGCTGACGTGGAGACGACGGACCGGCAGTGGAAACGACGCAGAAGGGGAACACCATGGACGAGTCGAAGCCGGTGGTCGTCGGGGTCGACGGGTCGGACCAGTCGATCGAGGCGCTGCGCGAGGGCAAGATCATGGCGGATCTGATGAACGCCCCGCTGATGGCGGTGGCGGCCTGGCAATGGCCCGCGGCGAGTGGGGAGATCCCGGAACTGGTCGGCTACGACCCCGAGCAGGAGGCCCGGCAACGGCTCGACGCGACGCTCGGCGAGGCCTTCGGCGACGATCAGCCGGCATCGCTGCAGACCGTGGTGCAGAAGGGCCAGCCCGCCCAGGTGCTCACCGAACTGAGCAGGGGCGCGCGCATGCTGGTGGTCGGCAGCCGCGGGCGGGGCGGGTTCCGGGGCCTGCTGCTCGGCTCGGTCAGTTCCGCGGTCGGCGCGCACGCCGCCTGCCCCGTGCTGATCATGCACGGCAAGACCGAGTAGGGCTCTCACTCCCGACGCCGCGTGCGTCAGCCGTGCCCCACGTGCCCGCCGGTCACGGCCGTCTGCTCGGCCTCGGCGATGACCGGGATCGTGCGGAGGACGGAGTCCGGGTTCAGGGACATCGAGTCGATGCCGGCCTCCACCAGGAACTCCGCGAAGTCCGCGTGGTTGCTCGGCCCCTGCCCGCACAGGCCCACCGTGATGCCCGCGGCCTGCGCCCGCCGGATGACGTCCGCGATCATCGACTCCACCGCCGGATCGCGCTCGTCGAACTGCCGGGCCAGGATCTCCGAGTCACGGTCCACCCCGAGCACCAGTTGCGTCAGGTCGTTGGAGCCGATCGAGAAGCCGTCGAAGCGGCGGGCGAACTCCTCGGCGAGCACCACGTTGGAGGGCACCTCGCACATCATGTAGACCAGCAACCCGTCCTGGCCGCGGACCAGCCCGTTGGCGGCCATCGCCGCCAGCACCCGGTCCGCCTCGGGCACCGTCCGGCAGAAGGGGACCATGACGGCGAGGTTCGTGAAGCCCAGTCGTTCCCGCACCCGCCGCAGGGCGCGGCACTCGAGCTCGAAGCCCTCCCGGTACCGGTCGTCGTCGTACCTAGAGGCGCCGCGGAAGCCGAGCATGGGGTTCTCCTCCGCCGGCTCGAAGGCCCGCCCGCCCAGCAGGTGCGCGTACTCGTTGGTCTTGAAGTCACTCAGCCGCACGATCACCGGGCGGGGATGGTAGGGCGCGCACAGCTTCCCCAGCCCGGTGGCCAGCCGGTCGACGAAGTACTCGCGCGGGTCGTCATACCCCCTCGTCAGCTCCCGGATCCGATCGGCGTCCTCGGCGGAGTCCACGCGCTCGGGGTGGACCAGGGCCATGGGGTGGATGCGGATCGCCTCGGTGATGATGAACTCCATCCGGGCCAGCCCCACCCCGTCCACGGGCAGCCGCCACCACCGGAAGGCGGCGGCCGGGCTGGCCACATTGACCATCACCTTGGTGCGGGTGCGCGGCAACCGCTCCAGGTCGACCTCCTCCGTGCGCCACCGCAGCCGCCCCGCGTAGACGTGCCCCACCTCGCCCTCGGCGCAGGACAGGGTCACCACTCCGCCGTCGGGCAGGTCCCGGGTGGCGGAGCCGGTCCCGACGACGGCCGGCACCCCCAGCTCCCGGCTCACGATGGCCGCGTGGCTGGTGGGCCCACCGTGATCGGTGATGATCCCGGCGGCCCGTTTCATCACCGGCCCCCAGTCCGGGTCGGTCATCTCGGCCACCAGGATCGCCCCGTCGCGGAAGCTGCCGATGTCCGCCGCGCTGCGGATCACGCACACCTCACCGGCGACGATCGCGTCCCCGATGGCCGCCCCCGTGGCCAGGGCGCGGCCGGACTCCTCGAGGTGGTGCACCGTGAACCGGGTGGCGCTGCGCCGGGCCTGGACGGTCTCCGGGCGTGCCTGGACGATGAACAGCTCCCCGGTGGGGCCGTCCTTGGCCCACTCCAGGTCCATGGGGGTGCCGTAGTGGCGTTCCACCGCCGCCGCCCAGCGGGCCAGCCGCAGCACCTCAGCATCCGTGAGCACGAGCGCCCGGCGTTCCTGCGGTGAGGTCTCCACCAGGGCGGTCGGCGAGCCGGCGTTCGGCCCGTAGACCAGCTTGACCTCCTTGGCCCCCACGGTGCGCTCGAGCACCGGGACGAGCCGGTCGTCGTCGAGGAAGGGCTTGAACACCACGTACTTGTCCGGGTCCACCGTGCCCTGGACCACCGTCTCGCCCAGTCCCCAGGTGGCGCTGACGACCACGGCGTCCGGGAAGCCGGACTCCGTGTCCAGGGTGAACATCACCCCCGAGGACCCGGAGGCGGAGTCCACCATCAGCTGCACGCCCACGGACAGCGCCACCTGCAGGTCGTCGAAGCCCTTCAGGGCCCGGTAGCTGATGGCACGGTCCGTGAACAGGGAGGCGAAGCACCGGCGGCAGGCGTCCACGAGCCCGTCCACCCCACACACGTTGAGGAAGGTCTCCTGCTGGCCGGCGAAGCTGGCCTCGGGCAGGTCCTCCGCGGTGGCGCTGCTGCGCACGGCCACCGCCGGGTCCGTGGTGCCGGTGCGCCGCGCCAGTTCGGCGTAGGCCGCGGCCACCGCGTCCACGAGCGGCGGAGGGAAGGGGGCGTCCAGGAACAGGCGGCGGATGCGCTCGCCGGTCTCGCGGAGCGGCAACCCGCCACCGCGGCCGTGCTCCAGCAGCTCCCGGATGCGGGGCTCGAGGCCGTTGGCCTGCACGACCTCCCGGTACGCCTCGGCGGTGAGCGCGAACCCCCCGGGGACCTGGACCCCCTCGGCGGTCAGGGTCCGGATCATCTCACCGAGGGAGGCGTTCTTGCCGCCCACCCGGGGAAGGTCCTCGAGGCCGGTGTCCTCCAGCCATAGGATGTGCTGCCGCTCCATGTGCGCCTCCGCGGTACGGTCCCTGGTGGCAGACAGGGTAGGCCAGGGGTTCGCCGCGTGCACAGGTCCGGCCGGCCTGCACCACGCCCCTGCACCACGCCCCTGCACCACGCCCCTGCACCACGCCCCT
>NZ_DAOMPX010000056.1:10191-13468 GCF_035445025.1 Citricoccus sp.
TGCACCACGCCCCTGCACCACGCCCCTGCACCACGCCCCTGCACCACGCCCCTGCACCACGCCCCTGCGCCGCATCCCTGCACCACGTCTCCGCACCGCATCTCTGCGCCGCACCCGGGGTGCCCTCGCGGACCGGCGCCAGGGCATCCGTGCGGACCAGCGTCCCGAGCACGGGCGCGGACCGGCGCCCCCAGGGGACGCGAGCACTTCCCCCGCCTGCCGGGCTGGCCCACAATGACCGCATGAGCCGGGGACGATGGATCGTCGCGGCCCTGGTGATCGCACTCACGGGCTGCGAGGCGGGGGCGCCGGACGCAGACAGGGAGCCCGATCCGCCGCCCGCGACCCGTGCGCCGTTCGAGGACCCCGGGGACGCTCCCGGGCCGGGGCTCGGCGTCCCCACGCCGGAGGGCGCCGACACGAGGTCGCGGCGGTCCTCCGGCACTCCGACCCCGCACGTGCACCAGACCGCCCAGGGGACCTGTGACGATCTCGGGTCGGCACAGGCGCTGCGGCTGTCCACCACCGATCCGGCGGGGAGGGGGATCCTGGACGAATGGGATGCGTGCCTGCGCACGGACACGACGCCCGCCTACACGTGGCTCCACAACCGCACCGGCGCGGTGTGGATCCTGCGCACCAAGCCCTGGGACGCGGTGCAGGAGCACCGGCCCGGACGCACCCGCCTGGAGACGCTCCAGTCCGGGGTGATGCACCGGACGGCCCAGGAACGGGGCAAGCCGTCCAACGCCTCGGCCTTCATCCTCCCCGGGGAGTCGATCTGGATCACCGCCGATCCGGGCACGATCACCGCGCAAGTGGACCTGCCCCTGACCGTGGCGTGGGCCGGAGCGGGAGAGATCCTGGCCCGGCTCGACGATTACGGCCAGCGGCTGCTGACCGAGGCCATGGACCGGCGTGAGTCCGGACCCAGTGTGACCGTCGCCTGTGTCCTCGCGCTCTACGACTACGCCCTGCGCAGGACGGACCTGTACGCGGCCGACCTGCAGGACATGCTCCGGGACGGCTTCCAGGACATCCTCGCCGACGAGGAGTGCGCCGAACCGGCGCGCGAGACCATCATGGGCCGCCGGGGCCGGACCGTCTCGGTCCTGGAGGACGTCCTCGAGGTGATCCCGGACTCGGCGAGCACCCTGGAGCAGATCAGCAGTGCACTCGAGCCCTACCGGCGGGTCTACGGGACCATCGCCGTGGAACCGGCGACACCTGGCGGCGGGGAGTCACGCTGACTGGGGTTCCGCGACCGGTTCCCGGTGTCGGCGGGGGTTCAGCGGGCAGGAGGGGATGGCGTAGCGGCACAGCAGGACCGCGGCCACCACGCCGGAGCCCAGGACGCCGACGATGACGCCTGCGGGGGAGGGCAGTTCCTGGACCAGGACGAAGACGCCCATGGCCAGCACGAAGAAGCCGAAGCCCTCGCGCAGGACGTTCTCGGGGATGATCCCGGTCAGCTTCGCCCCGATCAGCGAGCCGACGATCGCGGCGGCGGTCACCCCGGCCACGAGCCCCCAGTCGAGCTGGACGCTCGTGAGGTAGCCGCCCAGGCCCGCGAAGGACTTCATGGCGATGACCACCAGGGACGTCCCGACGGCGGCCGGCATGGACAGCCCACCCAGCAGCACCAGCGCGGGCACCACCAGGAAGCCGCCCCCGGCGCCGACGAGCCCGGTGACCAGGCCGACCACCAGGCCCTCGAGGACGACCTTGACGACGGGCAGCTTCTTCGCCTCGTCCCCGCCGGAGGAGGGGGCCTTCTTCCGGCCCCGGATCATGGCGGCCGCGGTGGCGACCATCATCAGGGCGAAGGCGATCATCAGCACGGTGCCGGGGACGTGGCCGCCCAGCAGCCCACCGCCGAAGGCGCCAGCCATGCTCGCCACTCCGAAGACGAGGCCGGTACGCCACTTCACCCTCCCCTTGCGGGCGTGGGAGACCACGCTGACCAGCGACGTGGTGCCCACCACGAACAGCGAGGCGGCGATCGCCTCCTTGGCGGGAAGCCCGGCCACGTAGGTGAGGATCGGGACGGTGAGGATGGACCCCCCACCGCCCAGCAGGCCGAGGGAGACCCCGATCAGCACCGAGAGCGCGAGGGTGACGATGAGCGTGACGGTCATGGATGGTCCTTGGGAGTAGTCCGGGCGGGGCTGGGAAGGAAGGGGCCCGACGGCGGCGCGGAGGGGGGAGGGGTGCGCCGCCGCCGGGCGGTCTGGGTCAGCCCGCGGAGGGCAACTGCTCGATCGCGGACTGGGCGGTGGGCTCGGAGGCCGTCCTGTTCCAGGGCATCTTGGCCAGGACGTTGCCCATGGCGCAGGTGTTGGTGACGGCGGAGAAACTCAGCCCGGCGCCGATGGCACCGGCGAGCATGCTCACCTTGGGGGAGACGAGCTTCCCACCCAGCATCCCGGCCAGCACGAGGGAGCCGGCGGCCATGCGGACCTGGCGCTCCAGGGACCAGCGCTGGGCGCCGCGCACGACGTCCCCGCCGGCGGCCTCGAAGGCGGGGACGCCGCCGGTGAGGACCGTGGCCTTCTCCAGGCCGGCGGTGTTCAGCCGGGTGCGGGCCTGCCCGGCGCGGACACCGGACTGGCAGACCAGCACCACGTGGCGGTCCAGGCGCTGGGCGAGCTCGTCGGCGTGCTCGGACAGCAGCGGAAGCGGGACGTTGTAGGAACCCTTGATGTGCAGGCCCTCGAACTCCGCGGCGGAACGCACGTCCAGCACGATCAGGTCATATTGGCGGTCGATCCACTCACGCAGGGTCGGGGCGTCGACGTCGGTCAGGGCGGGGGTGGGGGAGGTCAAGAGGCTTCTCTTCCGTTCGTCTGGATATGACTCCATGAGTCTGCCACATACCCCCGAGGGTATGCAACACACCCCGGGGGGTATAGAATGACGGAGACTGATATCCCCCCACGACCCGAGGAGCACCTCATGGAACTCGACACCACCGAGCTCAAGCCGGTCCTCAACAGGCTCAAGCGAGCCCAGGGCCAGCTGGCCGCGGTCACCCGCATGCTCGAGGAGGGCCGCGACTGCAAGGACGTGGTCACCCAGCTGGCCGCCGTCTCCAAGGCGCTGGACCGGGCCGGTTTCGCCATCATCGCCACCGGCCTGGAGCAGTGCCTGCTCAAGGAGGACGGCTCCATGGACAAGGCGGACATGGAGAAACTCTTCCTCTCCCTGGCCTGATCCACCCGGACCGCGCGCCGGTCCCCGCATCCACGCCGAAGGCCCCCGGTGCATCGAGACGTCG
>NZ_DAOMPX010000057.1:0-12846 GCF_035445025.1 Citricoccus sp.
TAGTTGACGTCCGCGGGGGTGTCCACGTCGGCGGTGGGCACGGGGATGTCCGCGGGGACGCCCCCGTCACCCTGGGAATCGGTCTCGGGAGTGGGCACCCGGTCTCCTTCCATGTCACGAGGGTCACGTGACCACGCCCTGCAGTGTTGCGCGCAGTCAGGACTCATCCTTGCAGTGCTGAGCGCCGTCTGCCACCGGACGTCCGTGCGGCCGGCGCTAACCTTGCCCCATGTCCTCCGCCCCGGTCCGCCTCCTGCTCCTGGCAGACACCCACGTCCCGAACCGGGCACGCGCCCTGCCGGCCCAGGTGTGGCGGGCAGTCGACGAGGCGGACGTCGTCTTCCACGCGGGGGACTGGCAGGTCCCGGAACTCCTGGATGAACTGGAGTCCCGGGCCCGCCGCCTGGTGGGCGTGTGGGGCAACAACGACGGCGCCGAGTTACGCCGGCGCCTGCCTGAGGTGGCGCGCGTGGAGATCGGCGGGGTCGGGTTCGCGATGACCCACGAGACGGGCGCGGCGCGCGGCCGGGAACGCCGGATGGCGCAGGTGTTCCCCGAAGTGGACGTCCTCGTCTTCGGGCACAGTCACATCCCGTGGGACACCGTGGCGGGGGAGGACACCGCGAACCCCGGACTGAGACTGCTCAACCCGGGCTCGCCCACGGACCGGCGGCGCCAGCCCGAGTGCACGATGATGACGGCGGTCGTCCAGGACGGCCAGCTGACCCAGGTCCACGTGCGCCCGGTGGACCGCACCCCCTGACCGCAGCTGTCCAGGGCCTCAGGTGCCGCAGAAGGTGCGGTACCGTCCGAAGTCCTCGGGCGGGCCCTCGGCGTAGCGTTCCAGCCCGGGCCGCTCCTCGAACGGCTGGGTCACCGCCTCCAGCAGCTTTTCCAGGGGCCCGACGTCGTCCGCCTGCGCGGCGGCGAGCGCCTCCTCCACGAGGTGGTTGCGCGGGATATAGAGGGGGTTGGCGCGGTCCATCAACTCCGGGTCGGGGCTCAGGGCCCCCCAGCGCTCCAGCCAGTCGTCGAGGGCCGGCCGGTCGGTGAACACCGCCTGGACCGGCCCGGTGTCCCCGCGGGCGGCCTGGCCCAATCGGCGGAAGAACCCGGTGAAGTCGATGTGGTCCTGCTGCAGCAGGGCGAGCAGTTCGTCGGCCAGCGGTCCCGCCGTCTCCTGCGCGATGTCCGTGGACAACCCGAGCTTGCGGCGGACTCCGACCGCGAAGGCGTCGCTGAACTGGCGGGTGAAGTCCTGCAGCGCATCCGTGACGAGCTCGACCGCCACGTTCGGGTCCTCGTGGAGTTCCGGCAGCAGGGCCTCGGCGAAACGGGCCAGGTTCCACTGGGCGATCGCGGGTTGGTTCCCGTAGGCGTAGCGTCCGGCCGTGTCGATCGAGCTGTAGACGGCGGCGCGGTCGAAGGCGTCCATGAAGGCGCACGGCCCGTAGTCGATGGTCTCGCCCGAGATGGTCATGTTGTCCGTGTTCATCACCCCGTGGACGAAGCCCACCAGCAGCCACTGTGCCACGAGCGAGGCCTGGGCCGAGACCACCTCGCGGAACAGGGCCAGGGGTGGGTTGTCCGCGTCCGCGGCCTGCGGGTGGTGCCGGGCGATCGCGTGCTCGGCCAGGCGGCGCAGCACGGTGGGGTCCTCGAGGCTGCGGGCGTACTGGAAGCTGCCCACCCGCAGGTGGCTGGCCGCCACCCGGGCGAGCAGCGCCCCCGGCAAGGGTCCGTCCTCGCGCAGCACGCTCCGCCCGGTGCCGACCACCGCCAGGGAGCGGGTGCTCGGGATGCCCAGGGCGTGCATCGCCTCGCTGACGACGTACTCGCGCAGCATGGGCCCGACGGCGGCCCGGCCGTCCCCGCCGCGGGCGAAGGGCGTGGGCCCGGACCCCTTGAGGTGCAGGTCCCGCAGCTGACCGTGATCGCCGTTCCCGGCGCCCAGTTCACCGAGCAGCAGGGCGCGCCCGTCTCCGAGGCGCGGGACGTACACCCCGAACTGGTGCCCGGCGTAGGCCTGGGCGACGGGGGTGCCGAGCGCGACGGGGGAGGTGCCCTCCGCACCCGCGGCAGCGCCGGCGTCGGGACCCACGCCGGTGCCGGTGAGGAACCGCAGCCCCTCGGGGGTGCGCAGCCACTCGGCGTCCAGGCCGAGCCCGGCTGCCAGCGGCTCGTTGAGCACCAGCAATTGCGGCGCCGGGGTGTCCTCGGCGCGCCACGGGATGGCCAGCTCCGGCAGGTCGGTGGCGAATCGAGCCTGCAGGGCGAGGGCGGGGGTGGTGTGGCTCATGCGTCCAGCGTAGTCACGGGCCGGACCCGGGAGTGAGGTGCCGCCGGTCCGGCCTCGTCCGCCGCCGGCCGGGTCCGTAGGCTACGGGCACCGGCCCTCACGGAGAGGAGAGTGCGATGGCACGTCCGCCAGCCGCCGCAGACCGCACCGGGGAGCTCACGACGTCCCGGCTGGCCCGCGCCCAGGGCCTGTACGTGCTGGTGACCGGGGCCTGGCCGCTGGTGCACTACCGCAGTTTCGAACGCGTGACCGGACCCAAGGCCGACCGCTGGCTGGTGCAGACCGTGGCCGGCCTGGCCGTGACGATCGGCTGGTCCATGCTCCGGTCCGGCTCCGCCCCGGAGGCACACCCGACGGCGGCCCGGCTCGGTGTGGGCTCCGCGCTCACCTTCGGGGCCATCGACGCGGTCTACGGCACGAGCGGCCGGATCCGGCGGATCTACCTGGCGGACGCCGCCGTGGAGGCCGGTTGGCTGGCCGCCTGGCGGTCAGCGGGGCGGGTCAGGAAGGACCGTGACGCCGGGCCTCGACCACGGCGGGCTGGATTCCCCGCTCCCAGGGCCGGCCGTGCCCGGGCAGGACGAGCGTAGCCCCGGTGGCCAGGAGGGCGTCCAGCGAGCGCAGGGCCTGGGCGCTGTCCGCGGTGGCCGCGCCCGCCACGATCCGCGGCCCGGTCTCACCGGTGTAGGGATCCAGGGTCACGAGGGCGTCCCCGGTCAACAGGGCATCGCGGTCGGGCAGGTGCAGCGCGCAGTGCCCGTGGGTGTGGCCCGGGCTGGCGACGACGCGCGGCCGTCCGGGCACCGGCAGGGTGTCCCCGTCCTCGATGTGGTCCGTGACCCGGGTGCCCCTCACGGCCAGTGCGCCGCCGGCCAGCATGGCCGAGAGGATCGGCACGGCGCGGGGGTGCTTCAGCGGATAGGCGGCGCGGGGGTTCTCGTGGGCGTACCGGTAGGGGTGCGCGGCCAGGGTGCGCTCGGCGCGGTGCGCGTACACCGGCACTCCCAGGCGGTGCACGAGGCGCCGGGCGACGCCCACGTGGTCGAAGTGCGCATGCGTGAGCACGAGGGCCTTCACGTCCTCGGGCCGGCGGCCGATCGTGCGGATCGAGCGGCCGAGCTCGGTCCAGACGCCGGGCAGTCCGGCGTCGACCAGCGTGACGCCGTCGTCGTCCTCGACCAGGTAGCAGTTGACGTGCGCGTGGTCGATCAGGTGTACGCCGGGGGCGATGTCCTGGGTGAGCATGGGTCCTCCCGGGTCGTCCAAGGGTGTCCGTTCTCCACCGTAGGGGGAGGAAGGGCGCGGAGGGAGGGGCTGCCCCGAGGCGCCGGGCACGAGCAGGGCCCCGGGTAGTCCGGCTGCGTGAGGGGAACGCATTCTGCCGGGCCCGGGGCCCTCTGTCATCACTCGCACCTTGATGAGGTGCTTCCCACCGTAGGCAACGGTCGTGGGGACCGGCCGGGTGCCGGCTGGGTATCGCCTGACAATCGGTGCCACCCACCCGGCGGCCGGCTACCCCGGCTCAGTCAGCGGCCGGCTACCCCGGCTCAGTCGGCGAACCGGCCCGTGGTGGGGAAGCGGTGCCAGGCCCGGTGGGCCGGCATCAGCGCGAGCAGCTCCTGGACGGCCGCGGCGCCACCCTTGGCGGTCACCACACCCGCGGTGTCCTGCATCGCCGTGGCACGCAGCACCTCCTGGCCCGTGCCGAAGGCGGCGATCGCCTTGGCATGGCGCCACGCCTCGCCGAGCAGCTTGGCCACCCGCGGGTCCACGCCCTCCGGCCCGGGAGCGGCGGCCTTGGCGTCCAGGCCGTGCGCCGCGTCCGGGGCGGGCGGCGTGGCCGAGGCGAGCAGGACGGCGTCGAACTCCACGGACGCCGCCGTCAGGTAGGTGCGCTGCGCGACCACGTCCTTGCCCAGCAGCCGGGTGGCGGCCTCGCCGCCGGACGGGGCGACCACCAGGGGCACCATCCCGGCCTTGTCCACCGCGGCGACCGCGTCGGCGAGCTCGCCGGTGTCCACGTCCTCGCCGACGATGATCCCCACCTGACGGCCGGCCAGCGGCCACTCACCGCCGACCTGGGCCAGGGCCGGTGAGGGCTCGACGTCGGCCGGGGCCTCGGACGGCTTCGGTGCCGGAAGGCCCAGCCCCTCGGCGACGACCTGGGCCAGCGTGGCGTCGATGTTGGCCAGGGCGCGCAACTGGCGCTCGCGGATGGCCTGCTCGTAGCACTTGCCGAGCTCGAAGGTGTAGGCCTGGGCCACGTGCTCGCGCTCCACCTCGGTCAGGGACCGGAAGAACAACCGGGCCTGGCTGAAGTGGTCGTCGAAGGTGGCGGGCAGTGCCCGTTCCTTCACCGAGGCGGCCACCGGGGCGGGGTGGTCGATGAAGGGCCGCTCGCCGTCGGGGGTCTCGAACGGGTTGTTCCCGTCCAGGGTGTTCGGGCGGTAGGGGGCCACTCCGGTGTGCACGGCGGTCTGGTGCATGCCGTCCCGCAGCATGTCATTGACCTCCGCGTGCGGGCGGTTGATGGGCAGCTGGTTCCAGTTGGGGCCGCCGAGGCGGGTGATCTGGGTGTCCAGGTAGGAGAAGAGCCGGCCCTGCAGCAGCGGATCGTTGGTGACGTCGATGCCGGGGATGAGGTTGTTCGGGTTGAACGCCACCTGCTCGGTCTCGGCGAAGAAGTTCGAGGTGTTGCGGTTCAGGGTCAGCAGCCCGATCGGCTCGACGGGCGCCAGTTCCTCCGGGACGATCTTCGTGGGATCCAGCAGGTCGATCCCGGCGAACATCTGGTCCTCGTTGTCCTCGAAGACCTGCACGCCCAGCTCCCACTCCGGGAAGGCGCCCGCCTCGATCGCGTCCGCCAGGTCCCGGCGGTGGTAGTCCGGATCGGCGCCGTTGATGATCTGCGCCTCCTCCCACGTGACCGAGTGCACGCCCAGCTTCGGCTTCCAGTGGAACTTCACCAGCACCGTGGACCCGTCCTGGGCGATCAGCCGGAAGGTGTGGACGCCGAAGCCCTCCATCATCCGGTAGGACCGCGGGATGCCGCGATCGGACATGTTCCAGATCGTGTGGTGCTGGGCCTCGGTGTGCAGGGAGACGAAGTCCCAGAACGTGTCATGGGCGGACTGGGCCTGCGGGATCTCCCGGTCCGGGTGCGGCTTGACCGCGTGCACCACGTCCGGGAACTTGATGGCGTCCTGGATGAAGAACACCGGCATGTTGTTGCCGACCAGGTCCCAGGTGCCCTCGTCCGTGTAGAACTTGGTGGCGAAGCCGCGGGTGTCACGGGCCACGTCCATGGAGCCGCGCGAACCGACCACGGTGGAGAAACGGACGAAGACCTCGGTCTCCTTGTCCTTCTCGAAGACCCCCGCCCGGCAGATCTTCGCGGCCGTGCCGTAGCCGCGGAACACGCCGTGGGCGCCGGCGCCGCGGGCGTGCACCACCCGCTCGGGGATGCGCTCGTGGTCGAAGTGGCTGATCTTCTCGCGGAAGTGGTGGTCCTGCAGCAGCAGAGGTCCCCGGGGTCCGGCGCGCAGCGCGTGGTCCGAGTCCTTCAGCCGGGCGCCGTGGGCGGTGGTGAGGAACTCCCCGCCCTGGGCCATCTTCTCCTGCGGGGCACCGGTTTCCTGCCCGGTGGGGGAGACCGTGGCGGGCCCGGTCTGGTCAGGCTTCGGCGGCAACGGGCCGGCCGGAGTCGTGGGCTCCTCCAGCGGGGGCGGGACCGGGCCCGGGGTGCCGGGGATCTGGGGGTTCTCGGACATGGTGTTGCCTTTCGCCGTAGGTAAGGGCTCCGACCACCGTAGACAGGGGGCGGGGGGTCTTGGCCAGAAGCGACCGGCGCGGAGTGTGCGGCAGGTGGAGCCCTGCGGGCAAGACCTCGCGGACGGGGTCCTGCGCGTGAGGCCGGGAGAGTGGGACGATGGGCACGACGCAACCACGGGGTTCCGGGGCCGGGCGGGGTCGAGCCGGAACGGGGCCGGATCTGCAGGGGTGAGGGAGGTCCGTCATGACCAGGGAGACCGATCGGCGTCGGACTGATGACTGGGGCACCTTCGAGGGCCTGGAGGAGGAGTTCAGGAACGCCGTCTTCTGGTGGCTGCTCGTCCGCGGTGTCCTCGCCCTGGTCTTCGGCCTCGTCATGGTCTTCATGCCGGGAGCCGCAGCCGCGGCGCTGAGCATCGTCATCGGGATCTGGCTCGTCCTGGACGGGGTCACCGGCTGCGCGATCGCGGGCCGGCGCAAGAGTACGGGCCGCCGGTGGGGGATGCCCCTGCTCGGCGGGGTGGTGGCGATCCTGGCCGGCCTGGCCCTGGTGGTCTTCCCCTATGCCCTGGCCGTGGTGGGCGGGGTGGCCGTGCTGTGGATCCTGGCCATCGGCCTGGCGGTGCGCGGCCTGCTCGAGATCACCGACCGCCGATCCGGGAGGTGGGGCAGTTTCCTGGGCCTGATCAACGTGGTCGTCGCGATCGTGCTGGCGGTCGTCATGTTCGTGAACCCGCTCGTCGCGCTGGGTGCCCTGGTGCTCGTCGTCGGGATCTACGGCGTGGTGTTCGGGCTGACCACCATCATCAGCGCCTTCCGGGTGCGCCGCGCCTGACGATCCGCCCTGCCTGACCCCCGTCGGGCCTGACGGCGAGCCCAGCGGGGCCGGTGGTCGATGGATGAGGCGGAGCACCCGGACCCCGGGGCTCCGCGCCATCCATCGACCGGCAGCCGGTGAGGACGGCCAGGCTACTCGGCGGGCCACCCCGCGTTCGACTGCGCCGTCAGGGTGTCCCAGAAGGTGGTGTCCGCGGCCTCGATCGACCCGTCAGCGATCGCGCGCGCCGTGGACTCCAGCGTGGTCACGGTCTGCTTGATCAGGTAACCGTTCGACTTCTGGCCCAGGACGGAACCGGGGTTGGAGTGGTCGGACATCCCACGCATCTCGAACAGCAGCGTGGAGATGCCGTACTCCACGGCGATGCCGTTGCGCGCGATGTTCTCGGTGGCGCCGCCCACGTACTTGCCCAGGTGGCCCCAGCCGGTCGGCTCGATGGCGCCGTGGACGATCGCTCCGAGTCGCTTGGACCCGCCCAGGACCTCGGCGTCCACATTCGGGGTGGTCGGATGCAGGATCGACCCGGAGACCAGTTCACCGTCGGCCTGGGACCGGGAACCCTGGTGGTGCAGGTCGATCATGTAGTCGATGTCGTAGGCCTGCAGCACGTTCTCGTGCAGGGCCCGGGTCTCCGGCTCGACCTTGGCGATGTGGTCCCGGTTCAGGTCCACCTCGTGGGCGTTGTACCGGGTCAGGTGACGGTCCCCGGACGCGATGTAGTCCTCCAGGGAGAAGTCCACGTCACCCATGGCACCATCCGCGTTGAGCATCGGCACCACGAGGATGTTGACCCCGTCCAGCACGCCCTGGTTCTTGCCGGTGCCGAGCGACCTGATGAAGGACAGCGCGCCCTCCGTGGTGAGCTGCTCGTTGCCGTGCTGCTGGGTCAGGTAGAGGATCGTCGGGTTCTGCGGGTCGGAGAGGTACTTGACCAGGTGGATGTCCCGGCCCTTCACGGTCTGCCCGATGACCTCCAGCTCCATGGCCGGCTGCTTGGCCGCCTGCGTGTGCAGCTCCGCCACCAGCTCGTCGTAGGTGGTGAGGATCGAGGTGTTGATGGTCTCGTTGCCGCCGTAGTTCGGTCCCTTGCCCACGGCGAAGGCCGGTGGGGCCGCCAGCCCGGACCCCAGCGCCAGGCCGGCGGCGAGGGTGAGGGCGGCCAGCCGGCGGCCCCGGGGGCGCGGGGAACGCTGCGAGCCGGAGGAGTGTGGCGCGGAGGGGCGCGGTGCGGAGTGTGATGAGCGGGTCATGGCATCCTCTCGGGACGGACCCGGCCGGGAGGGGGCCGGGGCGCGGCGGGTTCTACGGGGAACCACCATGAGGACGGAGGCCGGCCACCGGGGGGCGTGTGACGCGGATCACCCAAGTCAACCCGGGGTTGACCGGGCCGTCAAGCACGCGTCGTGGCCGTCACGCCGCCCCCGCCCGGAGGGTGGTCACTGCGCTGCCTTGGAGTCCCCGTCGATGTTCAGCTGCTGGCCGGAGATGGTCCGGGCGGCCGGGCTGGCCAGGAACACGGCCAGGGCGGCGATGTCGGCCGGGTCGGTGAAGGACTTGATGGCCTGGTTCTCCAGGGCCGCCTCCCGCTCCTCCTCGATGCTGCGCCCGGAGACCTGGGCGCGGCCCTCGAACACCCTCTCCAGGCGGGGTCCGTTGACGCCACCGGGGTGGATGGAGTTCACCGTGATCCCGTGGGGGCCGAGTTCCAGGGACAGGGTCTTGGTGAACCCGACCAGGCCCCACTTGGTGGTGGCGTAGGCGATCCGGTTCGGGTAGCCGAAACGCCCGGCCAGGGAGGACATGACGATGATCGAACCGCGCCCGTTCTCCTTCAGCAGCGGAACGGCCTTGCGGGCCACCTCGAAGGTGCCGTTGAGGTTGACGTCCACGACGGCGGCCCAGGCGTCCGGGTCGTAGTCCTCCACGGGCGCGGTGGGTCCGGCGATGCCGGCGTTGGAGACCAACACGTCCAGCCCGCCGAGCTCCGCGCGGACGTCGGCCATCATGGCGTCGACGTCGGCGGCCCGGGACACGTCGCCCACGGAGGCGGTGAGGCCCGGGTGCTCGGCCAGGGCGGCCTGGACGGCGTCCGGGTCGATGTCCGCGATGTGGACGCGGTCACCGTTGGCGACGAAGGCCCGGGCGATGGCCAGTCCGATGCCGGAGGCGCCGGCGGTGACGAGTACGCGCTGGGACATGGGGATCTCCTTGTTCACGGCGGAGGCCGGCCCGGGGACCAGGTCCTGGAGGGAGCTGGTCCCCCGGAGGTCCTCACGGTGGATGTGCGGTGGATGTTCTGGGACCAGATCTACGCCGGACGCCGGGATCCGGCAACGTCAGGAGGCAGGATTCCGCACCGGGGAATGGGGGGAGCGCGCCGTCCGGCCGGCCTTCGCGCGACTGCGGATGGACTCAGGCCAGGGCCTCGACCCGGTCCCGGCCGTGGGCGGGACCGGCGCTCGTGCCGGGAGTGCGCCCGTCCTCGCGGCGGGCGGCCAGGGTGGCGAACGGCCCGCCGGCGGCCAGCAGTTCGGCGGGGCCGCCCTGTTCCACGATCCGTCCGCCCTCCAGCACCACCACCTGGTCGGCCCCGGTCACGGTGGACAGCCGGTGGGCGATCATCAGCGTGGTCCGTCCCACCGCCAGCCGGTCCAGTGCGGCCTGCACGCGGGCCTCGGTGGTGTTGTCCAGGGCGGAGGTGGCCTCGTCCAGCACCAGCACCGGCGGATTGCGCAGGATGGTCCGGGCGATCGCCAGCCGTTGCTGCTCACCCCCGGAGAAGCGGTGGCCGCGGGCGCCCACCACCGTGTCGAGTCCTTCGGGCAGGGCGGCGACGGTGTCCGACAGGGACGCGGCGCCGAGCACCTCCCAGAGCCTGGCGTCGGTGGCGTCCGGGTCGGCCAGCAGCAGGTTCTCCCGCACGGTGGCGTGGATCAGGTACGTCTCCTGGGAGACCACCCCGACGATCCTCGCCAGCACCTGCGGGTCGATCTCGCGCACGTCGACCCCGTCGATCGTGACCCGCCCCGCGGTGGCGTCGTGCAACCGGGGCAGCAGGGAGGCCAGGGTGGACTTGCCGGAACCGGTCGGGCCGACGACGGCGGTCGTGGTCCCCGCGGGCATCACCAGGTCGATGCGGTCCAGCACCGGGCGCCCCCCGGTGGGTGAGGCACCCGCGGCGGGGGCGGCGCCGTCGTCGTAGGTGAAGGAGGCCTGTTCGAAGCGGACCTCGCCGCGCACCCGCTCCGGGTCCAGCGGGACCGGATCGGCCGGTGGCCTGACCTGCGGGTCCAGGTCCAGGTACTCGAAGATGCGGGAGAAGAAGGCCAGGGCGGTGACCCACTGGACGCCGATGTTCAGCAGGCCCATCACGGGGCGGAACACGGTGCCCTGCAGTGCCGTGAACGCCACGAGCGTGCCGATGGTCATCCCCCCGGAGGTCGCGGGGAAACCGGCCGCGAGGTAGATGACCGCGGGGATCGCGGCGAAGACGACCTGCATGGTCGCCATCCGCCAGCGGCCGGCCAGCTGCGAGCGCATCTCCAGGTCGATCAGGGCCTCGGAGCGGTCGGTGAAGCGGGCGGCGTCGCGGGCGGTGGTGCCCAGGGTCTTCGCCAGCCGCACGCCGGAGACGGACAGGCCCTCCTCGACCTGGGTGTGGAGGGCGGCCAGGGTCTGCTGGCGTTCGTCGGTGACCTTGCGGCGGATCAGCGCGACCTTCCGGGAGAGCCAGATGGCCGGTGGCAGCACCAGCAGCGAGATCAGGGACAACTGCGGGGACAGGGCGACCATGGCGACCGCGGTGGCGACGGTGGTCGTGACGTTGGTGGCGACACCGGTGGCCGTGGAGGTGACCACGGACTGCATGCCCGCGATGTCATTGGTGAGCCGGGACTGGACCTCACCGCCGCGGGTGCGGGTGAAGAAGGACAGCGACTGCCTCTGCAGGTGGGTGAAGAGGTCCACGCGCAGGGTGTGCATGACCCGCTGGCCCATCCTCGTGGCCATCCAGGTCTGGACCACGCCGATGGCCGCGGTGAGGGCGGCGACCAGCACCATGGCGGCGGTGAGGGCCGAGAGCAGGGGGACGTCCTGGTGCGGCAGGGCGTCGTCGATGACGCCGCGCACCAGGAACGGCTGGGCCAGGTTGATGACGGAGGAGACGGTGATCAGCAGGACCACGACGGCGATGGTCGCCCGGTGCGGGACGAAGAGGGCCGCGATGCGGCGCAGGGAGACGGGGTGGCGCTGCAGCTGGGCCCGGTCCACAGGGTCGGGCCGGGCCGGACCCCGGCCGCCGCCGCGACCGGGGGCTGTGCCCGGGGTGGCGGGGGCCGTGAGCGTGGTGGGGGAACTCATGGGTGGGCGCTCCTTCGTGAGGGGCCTCCGTGGCGAGGTCGGGGGTGGGAATGTAGTGAGGTTACCTCACTAAGAGGTTGCAGGTCAATCTCGCGTAGGATGCAACGCATGCCGGTCCCCGCTGATTCCCCCGCCTCCCCGCCCGAGCTCGGTGACCTCATGCACGTGGCCTTCCGGCGACTGCGCCGCGGCTGGGGCGAGCAGCTGGCGCCGTTCGGCCTGACGCCGTACCAGTTCCGGGCGCTGCAGGCCGTGGCCGGGGGAGCGGCCGGGGGAGTGGCCACCGCGGACGCCGCCGCCGAGGGGCTGCGCCTGAAGGACCTGGCCGAGAGGCTGCGGATCGCCCCGCGCTCGGCCACCGAGGTGATCGACCAGTTGCAGGACCAGGGGCTCGTCGAGCGGCGGCCCGACCCCGCCGACCGGCGGGCCACGCGCATCGTGCTCACCGAGGACGGCGCCCGGGTGCGCGAGCAGGTCCGTGAGGAACGGCGCCGGCAGGCCGGGGACTACTTCTCCGTGCTGTCCGAGGGGGACCGGGCCGAGCTGGCGCGCATCCTCTCCGAGCTGGTGCGCTCGCACCCCTGAGGCGGCCGGCCGGCGTCGGGAGCGATCCGGTGGCGCCCGGATCGGCCGGAGCGGCTCCTCGCCGGTTTCTCCGGTCACGATGGACGCATCATCCCGGCAGGGGCCGGGGAGATGTCCATCCCGGGATGAGTGAGGCGGCGTGGGGGAATATCCGGGGTGCGCGAGCCGCTGAGACTGGGAGCCCCGATTCGATCCGGAAGGACCCCCATGGCCACCGTAGACCTCACCGTCGACAGCTTCGGCACCACCGTTGCCGAGAATGACACCGTCCTCGTGGACTTCTGGGCCGCCTGGTGCGGCCCCTGCCGCCAGTTCGCCCCCGTGTTCGACGCCGCCTCGGAGCAGCACCCGGACGTCGTCTTCGCCAAGGTGGACACCGAGGCGGAGCAGCAGCTGGCCGCCATGGCCGGCATCACCTCCATCCCCACGCTGATGGCCTTCCGCGGCGGCGTGCTGGTGTTCTCCCAGGCCGGTGCCCTGCCCGGTTCCGCGCTCGACCAGCTGCTGGACCAGGTCAAGGGCCTGGACATCGCCGAGGTGCGGCGGCTGGCCGAGGAGCAGGCCGGTGAGCAGGGCGATGGTCAGGGTGGCCAGCACGACGACGAGCCCTCCGCCCAGGAGGCCGTCCAGTCCGCCGCGGACCAGCTCAACGCGCTGCACGGCCGCTGACCCGGCGGCCGTTTCGCCCGGGGACGGTGGCAGGATGAGGGCATGCGCCCCGATGACCTCGACGCCCGGCTCATCCAGCTGCTGACCGACTCGCCGCAGCTGCCCGTGCTCGAGTGCGCGCGGCGCCTCGGCGTGGCCCGGGGGACGGTCACCAGCCGGTTGGCGCGGCTGCAGGCGGCCGGCGTGATCAGCGCGATCGTCCCCCAGGTGGACCCGGCGGGTTTCGGCTACGACCTGGTGGCGTTCTGCTCCGTGGACATCAACCAGCATGTCGGCCACGAACCGGTCACCGAGGCGATCCTCTCCGCCATCCCCGAGGTCACCG
>NZ_DAOMPX010000058.1:0-12185 GCF_035445025.1 Citricoccus sp.
GTCGGCCACGAACCGGTCACCGAGGCGATCCTCTCCGCCATCCCCGAGGTCACCGACCTCTACACGGTCACCGGCGACCATGACCTGCACCTGCGCGTGGTGGCCCGCAACGGCCAGGACCTGCAGGACGTGCTGGACCGGATCTCGCAGGTCCCCGGTGTCGCGCGGACCTCCTCCGCGCTGGCGTTGCGCACCCACGAGCAGGGCCGGACGCTGCCGCTGCTGCACGCGGTGGCGGCTTCCGGCGAATGACTGGTCAGACTGTCCACCCGCGGCCGCGCGATACCGGTCAGATTGCACAGACTGGCCAGCCGTTCGCCGGCTGATTGCACAACGTCGAAGGGCCGGTCACACTCCTTCTCGAGAGTCCTGATGCCCCGAGACGAGGAACGCCGCCATGACCGCAGTCGCCGATGCCCGCCCGACCACCGCCCACGCCGTGCAGGAGTCCGGCGCCGCCGGTGAGACCCGCGTCCCCACCGTCCCCCAGGCCGTCGCGCGGGTCGTGCGCGAGCAGGACACCCTCCTGTTCGGGCTGATGGGCAACGGCAACGCCCACCTGATCAGCGAGCTGACCAGCACGGGCTTCCCCTTCGTCACCGTCCGGCACGAGGCGGGCGCCGTCGCGGCCGCGGACGCCGCCTTCCGCGCGTCGGGACGGCTCGCCACCGCCACGGTCACCTATGGCGCCGGCTTCACGAACACCCTGACCGCCCTGGCCGAGGCCGCCCTGGCGCGCATCCCGCTGGTGCTGATCATCGGGGACGCCCCCACCACCGGTCCGCGCTTCTTCGACGTGGACCAGGTCGGCATGGCCGCCGCGGCCGGCGTCGAGACCGTCCGGCTGAACGACCACGACCCCGCCGCCCAGGTGCGCGATGCCTACGCCCGCGCCCGTGCCGAGTCCCGGCCCGTCGTGGTCGCCATCCCCTACGACCTGGTCGAGGCGCCGGTGCGCGGCTCCACCGGGGCGGACGGGCTGACGGGCGAGGCACCCCTCCACGGGTCCCTGCCGGCCCCGACCGGTGCCGGGATCGCCCCCTTCCTGGCCGCCCTGCGCGGCGCCAAGCGCCCCTTGATCATCGCCGGCCGCGGCGTCGTGGACTCCCCCGGGGCGCCGGAGGCCCTGCGCCGGCTGGCCGACGGACTGGGCGCCTTCATCGCGACCTCCGTGATGGCCCGCAACGTGGCCGGGCTCGAGGGCGACCTGGGCATCGCCGGCGGCTTCGCCCGGCTGGACCGCGCGGAGATCATGCGCCAGGCCGACGTCGTGCTCGTCGTCGGTGCCGGGATGAACCCGTTCCAGTTGCGTTACGGCACCCTCCTCGGAGCCGGGGCGACCGTGCTGCAGGTCGACACGCGGGACTGGAAGCGCCACGAGCGCACCGATCACTTCCTGGTGTCCGACGCCGGGGCCGCCCTGGGAGCCCTGGCGGCGGCGCTGGGTGCTACGCCGGACGAGAACGGCCGTCCCGACGGCGGCTGGCGCGCCCGGCAGGCCATCCCGGCGGCCCCGCGGCTGGAGACGGTGAGGGCCGACGGGTCCGTGGAGGACGGGCTCGCCGAGGACGGCCGGCTGAACCCGCGGTCCATGGCCCTCGCGCTGGAGGAGATCCTGCCGGCCGAGCGGACCTTCGTGCAGGACGGCGGCCACTTCATCGGCTGGGTGCCCCTGATGTGCTCGGTGCCGGACGCGCGCTCCCACACGTTCGTCGGCACCGCGTTCCAGTCGATCGGGCTGGGCTTCCCGTCCGCCGTGGGCGCCGCCGCGGCCCGGCCGGAGCGCACCACGGTGCTCGTCACCGGTGACGGTGGCGGGCTGATGGCCCTGGCCGATCTCGAGAGCTTCGTGCGCCAGGCCCGCTCCGGCGTGGTGGTCGTGTTCAACGACGCCGCCTACGGGGCCGAACTGCACCAGTACGCCGTCCGGGGCCTGGACGAGGAGGCGATGCTCATCGAGGAGGTGGACTTCGCCGCCGTCGGGCGCGCCTTCGGGGCCGAGGGCGTCAAGGCCCGCAGCCTGGCCGACCTGGATGCCCTGAAGGACTGGGTGGCCCGGGGTGCCGAGGGCGTGTTCGTGCTGGACCTGCCGATCTCGCGCAACGTGGTGGCCGAGTACATGGCGGAGTCCATGGCCGGTGCCCAGCCCGCACCGCGGCCGCTGCCCGTGGACTGAGCCGGTCCGCTGCCCCCGGGGTGGCAGGATGGGCGCTATGACGGCGAACGAGGGCGGTGGCAACCGCATGCTGGAGAGGGTGGCCGCCATCCTCGACGCGGTGGAGGCCGGCCCGGCCTCCGCGAGCGACATCGCCCGCCGCACGGAGCTGTCCGTGTCCACGGTGCACCGGCTCGCCCTGTCGATGGCCGAACTGGAGTTCCTGCGCCGTGATCCGGACGGCCGGTTCCGCCGCGGTGGCCGCTTCGTCCGGTCCGCACTCGAGAACGCCGCACTGCCCATCCTCACCGCGCTCCGTGACCGGACCGGTGAGACCTCCCAGTTATGGGTGCGGCGGGGCGGGGACCGGTTGTGCCTGGCCAGCGTGGACAGCACGCACACGCTGCGGGCCACCCTGCCCCCGGGGACCCGTCAACCCCTGCCCGCGGGATCGGCGGGGCGGTTGCTCGCCGCCGAGGACGAGGCCCTGGCCTCGGTCCGGGCGCGGGGCTGGGTGGAGTCCGTGGGGATGCGCACCCCGGGACTGGGCTCCGTCAGCGCGCCGGTGACCGTCCGGGGCGAACTGCTCGGGGCCGTCTGCGTCGCCGTGCCGCTGGCCCGGGTGGTGGGCAGCCCCGGAGAGGACTTCGGGCCCCTGACCGTCGAGGCGGCGGATCATCTCGCGGAGGTCATGGAGACCCTGCGTCTCAGCTGAGGCCGGGGGCGCCCACCCCCGATGGCGCCCCCCGCGACGCCCGCCCCCGGTGGCGCCCGTCCTGCGTGGCCCCGCGCTCGTGGACGGTGCCGCGGAGCACCGGCCCCGGACCGTGGACGTCCCGGGTCCCCACGCCCGGAGGCCGGGCCTGACCTGCGGCGCCGAAGAACATGGACACGGGGTGTTGTGAGCCCGATCACTCATTGCTACTGTCTTCCCACTAAACAGCAAACATTTCCCATCTGATGGGAAATTCAGCGGGAGGATATCGCGTGAGCGAAGCCATCAACACCGGGACGAACACCCTGCCCCTGGAGGGCGTGCGCGTCCTCGAACTCGGCAGCTTCATCGCCGCCCCGTTCGCCGCCCGCCTCTTCGGCGACTTCGGGGCCGAGGTCATCAAGATCGAGCGCCCCGCCGGCGGCGACGAGCTGCGCGACTGGCGCAAGACCCGCGGGCAGACGTCCATGCTGTTCCGCACCATGGGCCGCAACAAGAAGTCCGTCGCCCTGGACCTGCGCAGCGAGCTCGGCCGCGAGGCCGTGCTGAGGATGGCGGCGAGCGCCGATGTCGTGATCGAGAACTTCCGCCCGGGCACCCTGGAGAAGTGGGGGCTGGGCCCGGACGAGCTGATGGCCAGGAACCCGGACCTGGTGATGGTCCGGATCTCCGGCTACGGCCAGACCGGTCCCTACAAGGACCGGGCCGGCTTCGGCAGCTCGGCCGAGTCCTTCGCCGGCCTGCGCTACATCACCGGGGAGCCGGACCGCCCGGCCGGCCGTGCCGCCGCCTCCATGGGGGACACCGTCGCCGGACTCTACGGTGTCATCGGCGCCCTGATGCTCATGCTCCAGAAGGCCCGCGGTGGGGACACCCGTGGCCGGCAGGTCGTGGACGTGGCCCTGTATGAGGGCGTGTTCAGCCTGCTGGAATCCCTCGTTCCGGACTACGACGCCTACGGCATGGTCCGCCAGCGCACCGGCGGGCGCCTCCCCGGTGTGGTGCCGACCGGTTCCTACCCGACCGGGGACGGTCTCGAGGTGGTCATCGGCGGCAACTCCAACTCCGTGTTCAAGCGCCTCATGCGTGCCGTGGGCCGCGAGGACCTGGCCGAGGACGCGTCCCTGACGACCACCGAGGCCCGCGGCGACCGCGAGGAGGAGCTCAACGGCGTCATCTCCGAGTGGACCGGCGCCCGCCCGCTCAAGGAGGTCCTGGACGTGCTGAGCGAGCAGGGCGTGCCGGCCGGCCCGGTCTACGACGCCCCGTCCATCGCCCAGGACGAGCACTACATCGCCCGCGGGATGATCGAGACGCACGAAGTCGTCATCGAGGACGAGCCCGAGCTGATCCGCTTCCCCGGCGTGGTCCCCAAGATCCCGGGTCACGACGGGCGGGTGGCCTGGATCGGCCCGGACCTGGGTGAGCACACCGAGCAGGTGCTGCGCGAGGTCGCAGGGTTCGACGACGACCAGATCGCCGCCGTGTCCGCCTCCGGTGCCGAGGCGGTGCGCTGATGACCGCCATCCAGGTCACGGACGTCTTCCTGCGCGACGGCCTCCAGGACGAGCCCGTCACCCTGACTCCCGCACGGCGCGTCGAGATCGGCGAGGCCATCGCGGCCGCCGGCGTGCGGCGGATGGAGGTCGCCTCCTTCGTCAACCCCCGGCGCGTCCCGCAGATGGCCGGCGCCGAGGGGGTCCTGCAGTCCCTGCAGGAGGGCACGACGGCGGAGCTCACCGTCCTGGCGCTCAACGGCCGGGGCGTGGAGCGGGCGGTGGCGGCCGGCGCGCGGCACGTGCAGATCGTCACCTCCGCCAGCCAGGCGCATTCCTCGGCCAACGCCGGGCAGGGCATCGAGGAGGCCCTGGCGGGACTGGGGGAACAGGTGGCGGCCCACCCGGGCGTCGACTTCTTCGCCGGCATCTCGACCGCGTTCACCTGCCCGTTCGAGGGGGCGATCGATCCGGAGCACCTGCTGTGGATGGTCCGGTCCTTCAAGGCCATGGGCGTGACGGACATCGGCCTGGCGGACACCCTGGGCACCACGCCCACGGATGAGCTGATCGCCAGCCTCGACCACGTGCTGGCGGCCGAGCCCGAACTGACCTACTACCTGCACCTGCACAACGCCCACGGCCAGGCCCTGGCCACCGTGGACGCCGCGATCGAGCGCGGGATCACCCGCTTCGACGCCGCCCTCGGAGGGTACGGCGGCTGCCCCTTCGCCCCGGGCGCGGCCGGCAACCTCTCCACGGGGGAGCTGGTCCGCCACCTGCACGCCGCCGGGCACCTGACCGGGATCGACGAGGCCGCGCTGGCCGAGGCGACCGCCCTGGCCCGGAACCTTCTCGCCACGGCCCCCCGGCTCGCCGAGCCCTCCCACGCCTGACCTTCACCCCGGGCATCCCGGGCCCCCGGGCTCTCAGGGGCCCGCTATTCTCACCCCCACCTGACGAAAGGGACTGCCATGTCCACCACCTCCACCGACGAGACCACGGGGTCTCACGGCGATCGCGAGGCGATCGAGCAGGAGCTCACTGCCGGGACCGATCCCGCGTCCGAGGGCGGCCTGGGCCACCCTGTCGCCAAGGACGTCGACGGCCGCCCGGGCGTCCACTACACGGGCGCCGGGTGGAAGCGGATCGCCAGCGTGCCGATCGCGGTCTACCTGGTGATGGCCGGCGTCGTGCTCACGGCCGCCACCACCGGGGTACTGGCACCGTCCATGCTCTCCGGCTTCGCGGTGACCATCCTGCTGGGCGGGCTGTTCATCTGGCTCGGCAACCGGGTCCCCCTGATCCGGGACTACGGCCTGCCGACCATCCTCTGCACCTTCGCCCCCGCCACGCTGGCCTACCTCGGCGCCATCCCGGAACCGATCATCACCGTGGCCAGCACCTTCATCGACGAGCAGGGTTTCCTGGACTTCTTCGTCATGGCGATCATCGCCGGTTCCATCCTCGGCATGCCGCGCGCACTGCTGGTCAAGGCCGGCCCGCGGTTCGCCGTGCCCGTGGTGGGCACTATGGTGGCCACGTTCGTGGTGATCGGGCTGGTGTCCCTGCTGTTCGGCAAGGGGTTCATCGAGGGCATCCTGCTGGTGGCCGCGCCGATCATGGCCGGCGGCCTGGGCCTGGGCGCCCTGCCCATGTCCGAGATGTACGCCTCCCGCACCGGCCAGGACGCCTCCGCGTTCATGGGCGACCTGATGTCCGCCGTCGTGCTGGCCAATGTCTTCTGCATCATCATCGCAGGGCTGCTCAACGGCATCGGCAAGAACCGGCCCACCCTCTTCGTCGGCTTCACCGGCAACGGTGACCTGATGCGCGTCCAGGGCCCGCGCGGCGAGCTGACGATGCCGAAGAAGGCCGATACCTCCACGTACATCGCGCTCGGCAAGGGCCTGCTGTTCGCCGCCGTGATCTTCGTGGTCGGTGAATTGCTGGGCGCGTACCTGGAGTTCCTGCATCCCTACGCCTGGGCGATCATCATCATGGTGGTCCTGAAGCTGACCGGGTGGCTGCCGAAGGACCTCGAGGCCTCCGCCACCGACTGGGGAGAGCTGATCAACGCTGTCCTGGTCCCGGCCCTGCTCGTGGGCGTCTCCCTGACCTACATCAAGATCGACGAGGTCCTCGTCTCCCTGGCCGACCCGTCCTTCATCGTCCTGACGTTCCTGTGCGTGCTCGTGGCCGGGCTCTCCGCCGGCGTCATCGGCTGGCTGGTGAAGTTCAACTTCGTGGAGTCGGCGATCGTGCCCGGCCTGGTCATGGCGGACACCGGCGGATCCGGCGACGTCTCCGTCCTCAGCGCCTCCGAGCGCATGCACCTCATGCCGTTCGCGGCCATCACCAACCGCATCGGCGGCACCCTGGTGCTGTTCGTCACTTCGCTGATGGTGCCGCTGCTGGTCGGCTGACCCTCACCCCGAGTGTCCAGAGGTCAAAGGATGACCCGGAACGCCCCGATGCGGGGTGTTCCGGGTCATCCTTTGGCGTTCGGCCGTCGGAGGGGTCCGCGTGCGCACCGTGGCGGGCAGCGTGGGCCAGGTCACTGCAGTTGTGCACAACATGCAGTCGTGCAAAAATATGATCCATGACCCCTGCGGATACCCTCTCCCTGCGCGAGCGCAAAAAGCTCGAGACGTGGAATCTCATCCACGACGCGGCCGCCGGACTGGCCCTGGACGAGGACATCCCCTGCGTGACCGTCGAGGCCATCGCCAGCGAGGCCGGAGTGTCCCAGCGGACCTTCTTCAACTACTTCCCCACCAAGGAGGACGCCATCCTCGGCGTCCGCAGCCCCCAGCCCCCGGAACTGCCCGAGGGATTCCTGGACGGGGACGGCCTGTTGCGCCGCACCACGGAGCTGATGCTCGGCGTCAGCCGCAGCGCCTACGCCGAGGGGGACGTCGAGCGCCGGGGCCGGTTGTTCGCCAAGTTCCCGCACCTGCTCATCCGGCGCCGGGAGCTGTCCCTGGAGTGTGAGGACCTCGTCCAGCGCGCGCTCGCCGCGGCGATGGCCGGCCATCCCGAGTGGTCGCAGGGACTGCACGGGCACGGGGTCGAGGACACCGCCCGGATGCTGACCACCGCGGCGGGCACCCCGTTGCGCTACGCGATCATGGCCCAGGGCCCGCTGCCCACCGGACAGCTGGAGCCGGAGGCCGTCCTCGACGCGATCGAACTGTTCCAAGACCTCTACAGGAAGCTTTCATGACCCAGACCCCCCGCGACCGCCGTCGAAGTCCCACCGCCACCGCTCCGACGGAGGCCAGCGCCTCCGGTGCGGCCCCGAACCGGGCCGAGGCCGGTTCGACGATCCCCCCGGGGACGCTCGTCCCGCTCTTCGTCGGCCTCATGCTGGCGATGCTGCTGGCCGCCCTGAACCAGACGGTCTTCGCCACGGCCCTGCCCACGATCGTGGGCGAGCTCAACGGGGTGAGCCAGATGGTGTGGGTCATCACCGCCTACATCCTGGCCACCACCATCGTCATGCCCATCTACGGCAAGGTCGGTGACCAGATCGGCCGCAGGCCGCTGCTCATCGCCGCGATCAGCCTGTTCATGCTCGGCTCCGTGGTCGGCGGCCTGGCCGGGGACATGGGCATGCTGATCCTGTCCCGCGTCATCCAGGGCATCGGCGGCGGTGGACTGATGATCCTGGCCCAGGCGGCCATCGCCGACGTGGTCCCCGCCCGGGAACGCGGCAAGTACATGGGCGTCATGGGCGGGGTGTTCGCCCTGGCCTCCGTGGTGGGACCCCTGCTCGGCGGGTGGTTCACGGACGGACCCGGCTGGCGCTGGGCCTTCTGGATCAACATCCCGATCGGCGTGCTGGCCCTGCTGGCCGCGATCTTCTTCCTCAAGCTGCCCCGCCACCGGCACGGTCGCCCGACCCTGGACTGGTACGGGATGTCTCTGATCGCCGTCGCCACCACCGCCCTTGTGCTGGTCACCACCTGGGGCGGCGGCACCTACGCGTGGTCCGACCCGGTCATCCTGGGCCTGATCGCCGTGACGGTCGTGGCCGGTGTCGTCTTCGTGCTGGTCGAACGGCGCACCGCCGAGCCCCTGATCCCGATGTCCCTGTTCCGCGAGACCAACTTCGTGCTGACCACCGTGGCCGGCCTGTTCATCGGCGTGGCCATGTTCGGCGCCCTCGGGTACATGCCCACGTACCTGCAGATGTCCTTCGGCCTGGACGCCTCCGTCGCCGGCCTGGCGATGATCCCCATGATGGGCGCCATGCTGCTCACCTCGACGGCGTCCGGGGCGCTGATCTCCCGGTACGGCAAGTACAAGTGGTACCCCGTGGTGGGTGCGCTGGTCATCGCCGTCGCCCTGGTCCTGCTGTCCCTGATGGACCCGCACCAGCCCCTCTGGATGGCGTGCGGTTACATGGCACTGCTGGGGATGGGCCTCGGCCTGTCCATGCAGAACCTCGTGCTGATCGTGCAGAACACCTTCCCGGTCACCATGGTGGGCACCGCCACGGCCTCCAACAACTACTTCCGCCAGATCGGCGCCACCCTGGGCTCCTCCCTGGTCGGCAGCCTGTTCGCCTCGCGGCTGGCCGGACTGCTGGTCGAGCGGCTGCCCTCGGCGGGCGCGGGCCAGATGGGCAGTGCGGAGTCATTGACCCCGGCCGCGGTGTCCGCGCTGCCGGATCCGCTGCACGACCTGGTGATCACCGCATACTCGGACGCCCTGACCCCGATCTTCCTGTGGATCGCGCCGCTGGGCCTGATCGCCGCCGTCCTGCTGGTGTTCGTCACGGAGAAGCCGCTGGCCACCCGGATCGAGCGGACGGTGGAGTCCGAACCGCTGGCCACGGGCAGCCTCTCGATCGTCATGCCCGGCTCGAGCCATGAGCCCGCGGGCGACTCCGCGCCCGAACGGAGCCACGCGCCCGCCCTGCGGTCCCGGTAGTACCGCCGTCGGCGACCGCCCGCGACGTCGTCCGCCGGCCGCGCAACCGTCGACCGCTCGCGCGGTCGGTGGGCCGGCTCCGGTCGCCGTGCGGTGAGCGGGTCAGCCCTCGACGGGGTCGGCGTCCGGGGGCGTGGCGTCCGGTGCCTCGAAGGGCGCATCGTCCGGCCCCACGAAGGGGATGACCTCGGCGTCACCCGTGGAGGGGCTGCCCGTCCAGGACCCGCCCTCCAGGCTGTAGACCACGCACTGGACGGTGCGGTCACCCTCGGCCCAGGCCCGCTCCGTGGGCCGGAACGTGTACACGTCCCAGCCTGAGGACTCGTACGGCTCCCCGACGTAGTCCTCGAACACCGTCCCCAGGCACTCATCCTCGGGCTCGAGCCAGAGGTGTTCCCGGTCCTCGCCGGGGAACTCGGCCACGGACTCGGGCACGGTGACCACGTGGAGCAACTCGGAGTCGTGTTCCTCGGCGCAGTCCACGGTGGTCACGGCGTTGCCCACGTCCTCGAACCCGTTGAAGCAGTCCCCGACGGCCAGGCCGGTGATGTCGGTGCGATCCGGGTTGATCTCCACGCCGAACCCGCGGGCGAACTCGTCCACCTCGTCGGGAACGGCGGTACAGCCGGTGAGGGCCAGTGATGCAGCAGCCAGTCCGGCGGCGAGGGCGGCCAGGCCGGGCCACGGAAGCGGCCCACGCCGCGGCGATGTCATGGAGGGAGCATACGGCCAGATCAGGGCCCGGATGCCGGATCGCGGTACGGTGACGTCGTGGGTGAACGTCACGGCCGTGTTGCCAGGAACGCGGCACACCGCTAAGGTGTGAGCGCAGTCACAACCGAAGAGCCGTTGAGTGCGGCGGGAGAGTCCCGTCCAGCAGCACCGGTCGGGCGCCGTAGGAGCAAATCCTCCCCAGGAAACTCTCAGGCCCCCGTACCGCCGCATCGAGGCACATCTGGAAAGTAGCGCGGCATCCTCCGCGTTCGCCGAAGGAGCAAGTCCCGCCCGGGTGGGATGGAAACTCTCAGGCCGAGCTACAGATCGGGGAGGAACACACGGACCGCGCGGGGACACCGCGCAGAAGCCTGGAGTTCCCTCATGCCGATCACCCCCGTTCTTCCGGATGCCCTCGACCTGCCCGACGCCACCCTCACCGACCGTGCGGTCGGTCCGGGCCGGTACGCGGCCGTGACTGCCGCCCACCCGGACCTCGACCCGATCGGAGCCGGGCGCTGAGGCCCGGGACAACACCATGAGCATCAGCGTCTTCGACCTGTTCACCGTCGGCATCGGTCCCTCCAGTTCGCACACCGTCGGCCCCATGCGGGCCGCGCGCCGGTTCGCCGAGACCCTGGTCGCCGGGGATCTCCTGGAACGCACCGCCGACCTGCGGTTGGACATCTACGGATCCCTCGCGGCCACCGGTCGCGGACACGGCACCTTCACCGCGATCCTGCTCGGGCTGGAGGGCTACGACCCGGAGCTCATCCTGCCCGACCAGGTTGAGGAGCGTCTGGCCGACATCGACTCCACCGGCACCCTGCGCCTGTGCTCCGCCCTCGGGGCGGGCAAGGACCTGCCCTACGGGGTGGAGGACATGGTGCAGCACCCGCTGACCGTGCTCGACCGGCACACCAACGGCATGCGGTTCCAGGCGCTGGACGCCGAGGGCTCCGTCCTGGCGGACGAGACCTGGTTCTCCGTGGGTGGCGGCTTCATCGTCCAGGAGGGTGAGGAGGACGCCGGCGGGGACCAGCAGGATGGGTCCGGGGCCACGGTGCCCCACCCGTTCAGCACCGCCCAGCAACTGCTCGAGCACTGCCACGCCACCGGGATGGACATCAGCGAGGTGATGCTGGCCAACGAGCGGACCCGGCGCACCGAGGACGAGATCCGCGCCGGGCTGCTGCACATCTGGACCGTGATGGAGGAGTGCAAGGACTCGAGCCTGCGGCGCACCGGCCTGCTGCCGGGCGGACTGAACGTCGCACGCCGGGCCCCGGAGTGGCACCGTCGCCTGCGTGAAGAGGACCCGGACCGGGACCCGAAGTTCTGGCAGGAGTGGGTCAACCTGGTCGCGCTGGCGGTCAACGAGGAGAACGCCTCGGGCGGCCGGGTCGTCACCGCCCCCACCAACGGGGCCGCCGGCATCATCCCGGCGGTGCTGTTCTACGCCACCCACTACTCCCCGGCGGCCCTCGACGCGGCCGCCCAGGGGCCCGAGGCGCTCCGCGTCGCGCGGGAGCAGATCGTCACCCGGTTCCTCCTGGCCGCCGCGGCGGTGGGCGTGCTGTACAAGGAGCAGGCCTCCATCTCGGGCGCCGAGGTGGGCTGCCAGGGTGAGGTCGGTTCGGCCTCCTCCATGGCGGCCGCCGGCCTGGCGGAGGTCCTCGGCGGTTCGCCCGCCCACGTGGAGAACGCCGCGGAGATCGCCATGGAGCACAACCTGGGCCTGACCTGTGACCCCATCGGCGGACTCGTGCAGATCCCCTGCATCGAGCGCAACGCGATCGCCGCGGCCAAGGCGATCAACGCGGCCAAGATGGCGATGTGGGGTGACGGCACCCACCGGGTCAGCCTGGACGAGGTCATCGTCACCATGCGCGAGACTGGTAAGGACATGAGTCACAAGTACAAGGAGACGGCCCTCGGAGGACTGGCCGTCAACGTCGTCGCCTGCTGACGCGTCACACGTCCGGGGCCTCGCGCGCCGGTCACGACTCCGGATCACCGACCCGGAGCCATCCCAACCCCACCCGCAGATCACACCTGGGAAGAGGCTCCAGCATGAGCGAAACCCCTCAGTCGCCCCATCTCGAACGGGCACTGTCCAACCGGCACATCCAGCTGATCGCCATCGGCGGAGCCATCGGCACCGGCC
>NZ_DAOMPX010000059.1:0-11914 GCF_035445025.1 Citricoccus sp.
GCGATACTGGGATCGAACCAGTGACCTCTTCCGTGTCAGGGAAGCGCGCTACCGCTGCGCTAATCGCGCTGGGGGTTTCCGGTGACCCGGAATCCTTCAGCTGCAGGTCCCCATCCTAGCGGATGGCGACCGATGCGAGGTGGGGACGGGATTCGAACCCGCGTACACGGCTTTGCAGGCCGTTGCCTCGCCTCTCGGCCACCCCACCAGGGTTGGGAGACTTGCGAGCGGATGACGAGATTCGAACTCGCGACCTCCACCTTGGCAAGGTGGCGCTCTAGCCAACTGAGCTACATCCGCACAGAAAACTGGTGACCGGAAGAACCAGTCACCGTGATTTCCAACGAGAGATGACTCTACTGCACGTTCGGGCCGATCGTCCAATCGGCCCCACGGCCCGCGTGTTCACCCTGTCCGGACGCGGCCCTTACCGTGTCCGGACGGATGGGAGAATGGATGACCATGACGCAGCCCCGACTCGCCCACCAGACCGAATACGGCCGCATGTACGCCCGCAGCCTGGACGGCGTGCCGGAGGTCCCCTCCATCACCACGGTGATCGGTCAGCAGGCGGCCGACCTGAGCGGCTGGGCGGGCCACATGGCCGCCACTGCCGTCATCGAGGACCCGCGCCTGCCCCAGGTCGTCGGTTCCCGGCCGCAGCTGAAGTCGGTGGCACGGCAGGCCTCCAGCGCGGCCGAACGGTACCGGGACGAGGCGGCCGCACGAGGGGACCGCGTCCACGACTACGCCGAACAGGTCGGGCTGCGGGCGCTGGGCCGGCCCCACCGCACGGCCGAGGTCCGTGCAGTGCTGGCCGACCACGGGGAGGGCGCCTACGCGGACCGCTTCGACGAGTGGTGGGACCTCTACGACGTCCGGCCCCTGGCCACCGAGCTGACCGTCTGGAACGCGACCGTGGGCTACGCCGGGACCCTGGACCTCGTCGCCACCATCGGCGGACGGACCTGCATCATCGACTACAAGACCAAGGGCACCACGCGCGACGGCCGGGTGAAGCCGCTGGACGCCAAGGTCGTCATGCAGCTGGTGGCCGGGCTGCGCGCCGAGGAGTCCCTCGTCGATCCGGCGACCGGCACGTGGGAGCCCTGGCGCTACGGGGACGCGCCGGTCCTGCTCGGCGTCGCCTTGGGCCAGACCGAGGTCGTCGCCCACCAGGCCAACCCCGAGGTGCTCCCGGCCCACTGGCGGAAGTTCTGGGCCCTGCGCCAGGTCTGGGGCTACTCCCAGATCGCCGACAGCGCCGGCCCGGCACTGCGGCCCATCGGACCCCCTCCGGCCCAGGCCCCCGGACAGGCCCCTGCCGCCGGCCACGGGACGGACGCGACTAAGGTGGGCGCGTGAGCGTCCTTCCCATCCGCACCTTCCCCGACCCTGTCCTGCGCACGCCTGCGGCCGCCGCCGGGCCGGACCGGACCGACCTGCACCGACTGGTGCAGGACATGTTCGAGACCATGGACGACGTCGGCGGCGTCGGCCTGGCCGCCCCGCAGGTCGGCGTGGAGCTGCGCGTCTTCACCTTCGACGTGGAGGGCCGGCGCGGACACGTGATCGACCCGGTCCTGTGGACCTCCGGGGAGCTGGTCACCGAGCCCGGCGAGGGCTGCCTGTCCGTGCCGGGACTGCACTACAACCCGGAGCGGTACTCGGAGGCCGTCGTCACCGGCGTCGATGCGGACGGCCAGCCCGTGGAGTACCGGGGGCAGGGCCTGCTCGCCCGGTGCTTCCAGCACGAGGTCGACCACCTGGAGGGCCGGCTCTACATCGACCGGCTGACGGGGGAGGACCGGAAGGACTCACGGCGCAGACTGCGTGACCGCGCCTACGGCCAGGTGTCGGGGACCACGCAGGCTGACCGCGCCAAGTCCGTGAACTCGAGCTTCGGGGGTGCCCGGTGAGCGCCGCCCGCGCGGACTTCCGCGTCCTGTTCGCGGGGACCCCGCAGACGGCCGTGCCCTCCCTGGAGGCCCTGGTCCAGGCCGGGTTCTCGGTGGTGGCCGTGCTCACCCGCCCGGACGCCCCCGTGGGCCGCAAGCGGACGCTGACGCCGTCGCCGGTCGCGGCGCGGGCCGCCGAGCTCGGGATCCCGGTCCTGCACGCCTCCCGGCTCAGCGGGGAGCCCGGCCGGGACACCCTGGACCGGATCGCCGCACTGGACCTGGACGCGGCCGCCGTCGTGGCCTACGGGGCCCTCGTGCCGGCGGCGGGACTGTCCCTGCCGCGTCACGGCTGGGTGAACCTGCACTTCTCGCTGTTGCCCGCCTACCGGGGCGCGGCGCCGGTGCAGCACGCCATCCTCGCGCAGGAGGCCGTGACCGGCGCCTGCGTGTTCCAGCTGGAGGACGGCCTGGACACCGGCCCGGTCTTCTCGCGACTGACACGGGACCTCGAGCCGGGGGAGACCGCCGGCGAGGTGCTGGCCGACCTCGCCGTCAGCGGCGCCGCGCTGCTGTCAGAGACCCTCGCAGGGATCCAGGACGGAACCGCCCGGGCCGAGCCCCAGTCCGGGGAGCCGACCCTGGCGCCGAAGCTCGGGCAGCAGGACGGTCACGTCGACGCCGCCCAGGCCGCTGCTGCGGTGGCGGCCCGCATCAACGGCACCACGCCGGAACCGGGTGCGTGGGCCCTCCTGGCCGGCCCGGCGCCGGCCGACGGCCCGGTACGGATCAAGCTCGTCGGTGCACGGCCCGAGGCGGTGCCCACCCCGGAGGGGAACGCCCCGGCGGGCCCGCGCCGGCCCGGGGAGCTCGTGGTGGGCCGGAAGGCCGTCCACCTCCAGTGCGCCGACGGCACCATCCGCCTGGAGAGGGTCCAGCCGGCCGGGAAGAAGGTCATGGCCGCGGCCGACTGGGCCCGCGGACTACCCGAGGGGGCCCGGTTCCTGACCGGGGCGGAGGAGGCACGGTGAGTGAGCGGAACAACCGGGGACGGCCCGGCCGGGGTGGCGGCGAGCGGGGCGATGAACGTCGCGACGACCGCGGCCGGACGCGCAACCGTGGCACCTCGGGCGGGCCACGGAAGTACTCCGCCACGGCACCCTCCCAGCGTCGTCGCTCGGCGGACCCGTCCCGGCTGGCGGCCTTCGAGACACTCACCGCGGTCAGCCGCGACGACGCCTACGCCAACCTCGTCCTGCCGTCCCGGATCGCGGCACACCGCCTCGACCGCCGGGATGCCGGGTTCGCCACCGAGCTGGCCTACGGGGCCCTGCGGGGCCAGGGGTTCTACGACGCCGTCCTGGCCACCTGCGTCGACCGGTCCCTGGACCAGCTCGACCGCCCCGTGCTCGACGCGCTGCGGCTCGGGGCCCACCAGTTGCTCGGCATGCGGGTACCCGCCCATGCCGCCCTGGACGCCACCGTGGCCCTCGTCCGGGACCAGGTCGGCGCGGGGCCCTCGGGCCTGGTCAACGCCGTGCTGCGCAAGGTCAGCGCCCAGGACCGCGAGGCCTGGCTGGAGCAGCTGGCACCGGCCCCGGGCGACGACGACGCCCTGGCGATCCGCCACTCACACCCGCGGTGGATCGTCCGGGCGCTGCGCCAGTCGCTGGCCAACCACGGCCGTCCCACGAACGAGCTGGACGCCCTCCTCGAGGCGGACAACGCCGCCCCCGTCGTGAACCTGGTGGCGCTTCCCGGGCTCGGCGACCTGACGCCGGTCCTCGAGGCCGGTGCCGAGCCCGGCGCCCTCGCCCCGGAATCGGCGCTCTACCGGGGCGGCGACGCCGGCCGGTTGCCCGGGGTGCGGGAGGGCACGGTCCGCGTGCAGGACGTCGGTTCGCAACTGACCGCTCGCGCCCTGGCCGGGGTGGAGCCGGGGGAGGCCACGGGTGAGCGCTGGCTCGACCTGTGCGCGGGCCCCGGGGGCAAGGCGGCCCTGCTGGCCGCCCTGGCCCATCAGCGGGGGGCCACCCTGCTGGCCAATGAGGTCGCCGGACACCGCGCGACGCTCGTCGAGCAGGCCCTGGCCGCGGTGCCGCGGACGGCGTGGTCGGTCCGCTGCGGCGACGGACGGGACGTGGGCGGCGAGGTCCGGTCCGGTCAGCGTCAGCCGTTCGACCGCGTCCTGGTCGACGCGCCCTGCACCGGACTGGGATCCCTGCGCCGCAGGCCGGAGTCGCGATGGCGGCGCCAGCCCTCCGACCTGGGACCGCTCACCGAACTCCAGCGCCAGCTGCTCGACTCCGCCGTCACCGCACTGGCCCCCGGCGGCGTCCTCGGCTACGTGACCTGTTCGCCGCACCCGGCCGAGACCGTGTTCCAGGTCCAGGACGTGCTCAAGCGGCACCCGGAGCTGGAACTGCTGGACACCGTGGGCGCCCTCGACGCGGTGGCCACCGGCGACGTCTCCGGTGCGGGGACCGCCGGCGCACCGGGCACCGCCCAGCTCTGGCCCCACCTGCACTCCACCGACGCCATGTTCATGGCCCTGTTCCGCAAGGGAGCCTCGTGATGACCCACGCCATGCCGCACCGCGCCGAGCACACCCGGGGGATCCACATCCACCCGTCGATCCTGTCCGCCGACTTCGCCCGGCTCGCCGAGGAACTGCAGCGGATCGGCGGAGCGGACGCGGTGCACGTGGACGTCATGGACAACCACTTCGTGCCGAACCTGACGTTCGGGCTGCCGGTGGTGCAGGCCATCCGCTCCGCGACCGACCTGCCCCTGGACGTCCACCTCATGATCGAGGACGCCGACCGGTGGGCTCCGGGCTACGCGGAGGCCGGGGCGGAGTCCGTGACCTTCCACGCCGAGGCCTCCGTGGCACCGATCCACCTGGCCCGTGAATTGCGCCGGCACGGCGCCCGGGCGGGGATGGCGATCAAGCCCCAGACCGCCGTCGAGCCCTACCTGGACATGCTCGCGGACCTGGACATGCTCCTGCTGATGACCGTGGAACCGGGCTTCGGCGGTCAGTCCTTCCTCGATGAGGTCCTGCCGAAGATCCGGCGCGCCCGCGAGGCCCTGGACGGTTCCGGCGTCCCGGTGGCGCTCCAGGTCGACGGGGGCATCACCGAGGACACCATCCTGCGCGCCGCCGAGGCGGGGGCAGACGTCTTCGTGGCCGGCTCGGCCGTGTACGGCGCCGAGGACCCGGCGGGCGCCATCGAGGCGTTGCGGCGCGCGGCCCTGGGCTGACCACCGCGGGGCCGGCGGGCCCCCATGACGCAGTGAGACATGGAACACGTCGCCTGCACGGGATGCGCGCCCAGACGTGGCACAATGGGGTCCAACGTGCTCCGGGGTCGGTGAGAATCCGAACCGGCGGTCAAAGTCCGCGACCCGCGAGTCGGCCTGCATCCGCAGTGCCGATGGACGGTTGAACCGGTGGAATTCCGGTACCGACAGTTAAAGTCTGGATGGGAGAAGCACGTGCAGCCCCGCCGTTCGGCGTGGAGTCGGAACCGTCATGGTCCGCACCCACTCCGAAGGGCGGACTCGCAGCATGATTCCCCGGAGCCGCCGCGTTCCGAAGGGAGAATCATGGACATCATGCGGTGGCTCGTCGACCTGTTCACCTGGTACATCCCCGTCGCCGGCGGGGGGCTGCTGGTGCGGGAAGTGGTCGGCAACATCTTCGGACTGGCCTCGGCCCTGGGCGGCATGCGCCGCAAGGTCTGGGCGTGGCCGGTCGGCATCATCGGCAACCTGATCCTGCTCACCGTGTTCCTCTCCGGCCTGTTCGGCGGGGCGGACACCGCGAACCTGCTGGGTCAGGCCGGTCGCCAGCTCATGTTCATCGCCGTGTCCGTCTACGGCTGGCGGCAGTGGCGCCGGGCCAGGGCCGAGCGCCACGGCCGGCACGGTATCGCCGACAACACGGCCATCTCGCCGCAGTGGGCCGGCTGGAGGGCCCGCATCGGGATCGTGGCCGCCATGGTCATCGGCACCGTGGCGCTCACGCCGCTGTTCAGCGCCCTGGGATCCTACGAGCCCGTGTGGGCGGACGCCTGGACCTTCGTCGGCTCACTGATCGCGACCTACGGGATGGCCCGGGGCTGGGTGGAGTTCTGGCTGGTCTGGGTGGCCGTCGACGTCGTGGGCGTCCCGCTGCTGTTCAGCGCCGGTTACTACGCCAGTGCCTTCATGTACCTGTTCTACGGCGTGTTCACCCTGGTCGGGTTCTTCGTCTGGGTGCGCGCCAAGGCACACGAGAAGCCGGAGGTCGAGACCCTCATCCCGGACCCGACGGTCCGGCCGGCCGCGCAGGACCCCGTCCCGACCCCGGTCCACACGCCATGAGCGGGACAGGCACCGTGGCCGTGGAGGCCACCCTCGAACTGGCCGTGCAGGCGGCGCTGCGCGGACCCCGGGGCGCGAACCCGCTGGTCGGCGCCGTGATCACCGTCGGGGACGAGGTGGTGGCCACCGGTCATCACCGCGGCCGGGGCACGGACCACGCCGAGGTGGACGCGCTGCGGCAGTTCCGGGGCGGAGGCCACGATGCGGCCGGTGCCACCCTGTGGGTCACGCTCGAGCCCTGCGACCACACCGGTTCCACGGGTCCGTGCACCGAGGCCATCCTGGCCTCCGGCATCCGGTCGGTGCGCTACGCCGTCGCCGACCCCACGGGGACCGGTGGCGGTGGAGCGGCCCGCCTGCGCGCGGCCGGTGTGGACGTCGCCCGGGTCCCCGACACCGCCGCGGGGACAGCACTCTCGCTGAACCGCCGCTGGCTCGCCGCCCGGGACGCCGGACGGCCCTTCGTCACCGGGCACCTGGCGCAGTCCCTCGACGGACGGGTGGCCGCCGCGGACGGGACGAGCCAGTGGATCACCGGCGAGCAGTCTCGCCGCCACGCCCACGAGGTCCGCTCTCGGGTCGACGCGATCGTGGTCGGCACGGGCACCGTCCTGGCGGACGATCCCCGGCTGACCGCCCGCCGCGACGACGGCACGGAGCATCCCGTCCAGCCCGTGCCGGTGGTGCAGGGCCTGCGCGACGTCCCCCGTGACTGGCTGCACGTGCGCAGCCACGACCCCGCCGAGGTGCTGGCCGCACTCGAGGGGCGGGGCGGTCCCTGGCCCCACGGCGGCGCCACCCCCGGCCACCTGCTCATCGAGGGCGGCCCCACCGTGCTCTCGGCCTGGCTCGCGGCGGACCTGGTGGACGAGCTGTTCGTCTACCAGGCACCGCTGGTCATCGGGCACGGCCCCTCCGGGCTGCACTGGCCGGAGAACACCACCCTGGGCCAGTCCCGCCCCCTCACCCTGGACGACGCCGAGACGGGTGGACTCAGCCGCCTCGGCCAGGACGTCCTGATCCATCTCTCCGCCTGATCACCCCGAAGGAAGAAACATGTTCACCGGAATCATCACCGAACTGGGCACGGTCTCCGCGCTGGAGTCCCTGCCGGAGCAGGACGCCGCCCGGCTGACCCTGCATGCCCCGCAGTCCCTCGTGGGCCTGGAGGACGGCGGCTCGATCGCCGTCAACGGGACCTGCCTCACGGCCACGGACATCCGGGCCGCCGCGGGCACCGTCACCGTCGACGTCATGGGCGAGACCCTGCGCCGCACCACCGTGGGCACCCTGGCCCCCGGGGACCGCGTGAACCTCGAACGCTGCGTCCCGGCGAACGGACGCCTGGACGGCCACGTCGTGCAGGGCCACGTCGACGGCACCGGCACCGTCGCCCGGATCGAGGTGCACGGCGACTGGCGGCAGGTGCGCATCGCCCTGCCGGCCGGCCTGGGCCGCTACGTGGCCGAGAAGGGCTCGATCGCCGTCGACGGCGTCTCCCTGACCGTGAGCGCGGTCAGCGCCCCGGCCCCGGGGCAGGACTGGTTCGAGGTCGGCGTCATCCCGGCCACCCTGACCGCCACGACCCTCGGCACCCGTGTGGTGGGGGACCGGGTGAACCTCGAGGTCGACGTCCTGGCGAAGTACGCCGCCCGCCTCCACGACTACGACCGGGCCCTCGAGACCGAGGAGGTGACGGCATGAGCGCGATCCACCTGGACCCGATCGGAGCCGCCGTGGCGGCCATCGCGGCGGGACGGGCCGTCGTCGTGGTCGACGACGAGGACCGGGAGAACGAGGGGGACATCGTCTTCGCCGCCGATGCCGCGACCCCCGAGCTCGTCGCCCTGACCGTGCGGTACACCTCCGGTGTCCTGTGCGCGCCGATGCCCCCGGACGTCGCCCGCCGCCTCGAGCTGCCGCCCATGACGGACCGCAACGAGGACCCCAAGGGCACGGCCTACACCGTCAGCTGCGACGCCATCGCCGGCACCACCACGGGGATCTCCGCCGCCGACCGCGCCATCACGCTCAAGGTCCTGGCCGACCCGTCGTCCACGGCGGACCTGGTCAGCCGGCCCGGCCACCTCTTCCCGCTGGTCGCGGCCCAGGGCGGGGTCCTGCAGCGCCGCGGCCACACCGAGGCCGCGGTGGAGCTCTCCCGCCTGGCCGGGCGCGCCCCGGTGGGTGCCATCGCCGAACTGGTCAACGACGACGGCACCATGATGCGCCTGCCCGAGCTGCGCCGGTTCGCCGACCGCCACGGCATGCCGCTCGTGTCGATCGAGGACCTCGTGGCCTACCTCGAGACCGGGGTGGACCCCGCGCTCGAGGGGCCCGGGTCCATGGCCGTGCCCACGGTCAGCCTGCCGACCCGGTACGGCACCTTCCAGGTCTCCGTGCACCCGGACCACGAGACGGGTGCCGAGCACATGGTGCTGCGCGCCCCCGTGCCGGACATGATGGACGCCTCCGGCCGGCCCCCGCTGGTCCGCCTGCACTCGGAGTGCCTCACGGGTGACGTCTTCGGCTCCGAGCGCTGCGACTGCGGCGCCCAGCTGGAGCACGCGCTGCGCCAGAGCGCCGCCGAGGGCGGGACGGTGATCTACCTGCGCGGCCACGAGGGCCGGGGGATCGGCCTGGCCAACAAGATCATGACCTACGCCCTGCAGGACGCGGGCATGGACACCGTGGCCGCCAACGAGCACCTGGGCCTGCCGGCGGACGCGCGCAGCTACCGCTCGGCCGCGGCCATCCTGCGGCGGATGGGACTGTTCCGCATCCGGCTGGTCACGAACAACCCGGACAAGGCGGAGCAGCTGACGCGCGCGGGCATCCACGTCGAGCAGATCGTGCCCAGCCCGGCACCGGTGACCGAGCACAACCGCGACTACCTCGCGACCAAGCGGGACCGGATGGCCCACCGGCTGGCCGGGGACCTGGTGCCGGATCGCAGCAGCACCACACCCCCGAGGGGGACCCCCACGATGACACCCCTCACGACACCCACGACCACAGGAGGACAGGCATGAGCGGACACGGAGCACCCCAGGGACTGGACATGACCAGAGCGCGCGCGGAGTCGCTGCGCGTCGCCGTCATCGCCGCGCAATGGCATGACGAGGTGATGGACGGGCTGCTGGCCGGCGCCCGCCGCGCGGCCGCCGAGGCCGGGATCGAGGCGGTCGAGGTGCGGGTCCCGGGCACGTTCGAGCTGCCGGTCGCGGCCGCCCGGCTGGCGCCGCGGTTCGACGCCCTGGTGGCCCTGGGCGTCGTGATCCGCGGCGGCACCCCGCACTTCGAGTACGTCTGCTCCGGGGCGACGGACGGACTCGTGGACGTCTCCGTGCGCACCGGGACCCCGGTCGGCTTCGGGGTGCTCACGTGCGACACCGAGGAGCAGGCGCTGGACCGCGCCGGGCTTCCCGGTTCCAGCGAGGACAAGGGCTACGAGGCCTTCCAGGCCGCCGTCCTGACGGAGCTGGCCCTGCGCTGACGCCCCACGTTCTTCACATACGGCGGCGACGGTCCGGGGCGGGGCCGCGCGGTCGGTACGCTAAAGGGGTGAAAACCTTCGATGAACTCTTCGCCGAGCTGCGCCACAAGGCCGAGACACGGCCGGAGGGCTCCGGCACCGTCGCCGAGCTCGACTCCGGGGTCCATGGGATCGGAAAGAAGATCGTCGAGGAGGCGGCCGAGGTCTGGATGGCCGCCGAGTACGAATCCGACGACGAGGCCGCGGAGGAGATCTCCCAGCTGCTGTACCACCTGCAGGTCCTGATGATCGCCAAGGGCCTGACCCTGCAGGACGTCTACCGGCACCTCTGACCCGTGCCGGTTCCCGCACCCGGGATCGCCCCCGTCCACCCACTCGTCACCACCCCAGGAGAACCAGCACCCATGCTGCGCATCGCCGTCCCCAACAAGGGCGCCCTGTCCGAGGCCGCCCGCGACATGCTCCAGGAAGCCGGCTACCTCCAGCGCCGCGACTCCAAGGAACTGGTCATGATGGATCCGGAGAACCAGGTGGAGTTCTTCTACCTGCGCCCCCGGGACATCGCCGTCTACGTCGGCCAGGGCACCCTGGACATCGGCCTGACCGGCCGGGACCTGTTCCAGGACGCCCAGGTGAACGGCTCCGCCGAGGAGATCATGGCCCTGGGCTTCGGCAAGTCCACGTTCCGCTTCGCCGCGCCGGTGGGCCGGTTCTCGTCCCTGGCGGACCTCGAGGGCAAGCGCATCGCCACGAGCTACGACGGGCTGCTGGAGGACTACCTGTCCACCCAGTCGGTCAAGCCGGAGATGATCGTGCACCTGGACGGTGCCGTGGAGTCCTCCGTGAACCTGGGCGTCGCCGACGCCATCGCGGACGTCGTGGAGACCGGTTCCACGTTGCGGGCCGCCGGCATGGAGACCTTCGGCGAGCCCATCATGCGCTCCGAGGCCATCATCATCGGCCAGTCCGGCAAGCGTCCCGAGGGCCTGGACGTGCTGCTGCGCCGCCTCCAGGGCGTGCTGGTGGCCCGCCGCTACGTGATGATCGACTACGACGTCAGCCGGGAGAACCTGGAGCGGGCCTCCGCCGTCACCCCGGGGCTGGAATCACCGACGATCTCGCCGCTGCAGGACGAGGGCTGGGTGGCCGTGCGCTCGATGGTGCGCAAGGAGGACACCAACAAGGTGATGGACGAGCTCTACGACATGGGGGCCCGCGCCATCCTGGTCTCCGCCATCCACGCGATCCGGATCTGAGAGGAGCCCCCGTGACCGTTGCCGTACGTGTCATCCCCTGCCTGGACGTCGATGCCGGCCGGGTCGTCAAGGGCGTGAGGTTCGAGGACCTGCGGGACGCCGGTGACCCGGTCGAGCTGGCCCGCCGGTACAACGAGGCCGGCGCGGACGAGCTGACGTTCCTGGACGTGACCGCGTCCACGGCCGACCGCTCCACCACCTATGACGTGGTCGCCCAGACCGCCGAGGAGGTCTTCATCCCGTTGACCGTCGGGGGCGGGGTGCGGTCCGTGGAGGACGTGGACAAGCTGCTGCGCTCGGGTGCGGACAAGGTCTCCATCAACACCGCCGCGGTCGCCCGGCCCGAGGTCATCGACGAGATCACCCGGCGCTTCGGCTCCCAGGTGCTCACCCTGTCCCTGGACGCCCGCCGCACCGACGACCCCTCCGTGGCCTCCGGCTTCGAGGTCACCACCCACGGCGGCCGGCAGGGCACCGGCATCGACGCGGTGGCGTGGTGCCGGGAGGCCGCCGAGCGGGGGGTCGGGGAGATCCTGCTGAACTCCATCGACGCGGACGGCACCCAGGAGGGCTTCGACCTCGAGATGATCCGCGCGGTTCGCGCGGTCACCACCGTCCCGCTCATCGCCTCCGGCGGCGCCGGCTCCCCGGAGGACTTCCCGCCGGCCATCGACGCCGGCGCGGACGCCGTGCTGGCCGCCTCCATCTTCCACTTCGGTCCCGTGGACATGATCGCGCGGGTGAAGCAGGCCATCCGGGAGGCTGGTCACCCTGTCCGCTGAGGATCCCCGGACCGGTCGGGCCACCCAGGTCACCCCCCTCGTCCTGCAGCGGCTGACGGCACTGGGTTGGCCCGCGATCGAGGTCCAGCAGGTCGAGGGCTGGTCCGTGCGGTT
>NZ_DAOMPX010000060.1:0-11682 GCF_035445025.1 Citricoccus sp.
ACGGTGGAGCAGATGGAGTCCGCCGGCCTGCCCGCGTCCACCCCGCTGGCCGGGCGCGACATCAATGCCCCGCTACGCGCCGTCGTCGCTGACGCGGTGGCCCGGACCCGGGTGTCGTTGCAGGAATAGGCAAGGATCCGACCCGGCAACGACCGACGCGCAGGTCTCGGCGTTTTCTCTCGGGCGGTGACGGTCAACTTTGGCTGCCGGCACGGGGCCCACGGGACAGCGAGACACGTCAGCTACTCGCCCACCACCAGGGACAGAGCGGTTACCTCCAGCTGCCCTCTGCCCTCGCGCGGTTCATCCTGCGATGAGGCGGTTCACTGCAGGTGGACAGTGACCAATCACTGCCCGAACGCTTCGCGTCCGATACCGGCACGCCGACCCAGTCGTGGGTTTCGAACGCTTTGTATACGGCTTCAGACTCTGGGCTGCGGGCTGGAACCTCGGTCTCCAACCGTGCATCGATCCATAACTGGAGGTCGTACTGGGGCTCTCCGTTGAAATACACGGCGTGGAACGGCGCTCGAGGATCCTTCCTGCAGACCAGGTTGCCCCTGACCTTGACACCGTCGATGAAAACACCGGGCTCGTCGCCTCTCGTCCTGTAATTCATTCTCACGGGTGGCCCCCTCACTCATCCGGTCAACAGAACTAGTAGTACTTCGTTAGGTCTTCCGGTGGATGCGGACGCTGAGTAGTTTCATGCCATGCGTGCTGATCGATCGCCGGATGTGCGTGAGCGGCTGGAGGAGTTTGTCGCCGAGGCGTTCGCCTCGCTGGTCCGGAAAGACCAGCGGGCCAAGGGTGGGCTGTACCTGCAGGGGTTGATGCTGGAGGGTCGCCGGAAGTCGATGCAGCCGATGGGCGCCCGGCTCGGGATCGACTACCAGCAGCTGCAGCAGTTCGTGTCCTCCTCGCCGTGGCCGGTCGAGCCGGTCCGCCAGGTGTTGGCGTCGAAGGCGATCGAGCTGGTGCACCCGGAGGCGTGGGTCGTCGATGACACCGGGTTCCCCAAGGTGGGCACGGCCTCGCCCGGGGTGGCCCGGCAGTATTCCGGCACACTGGGCAAGATCGGCAACTGCCAGATCGCGGTGAGTGTGCACGCGGTCACCGACCAGGCCTCCTGCCCACTGGACTGGCGCCTGTTTGTGCCCGCTGCCTGGGACGACACCTGCCAGGCCACGGCCCAGGACGCCGAGCAGGTCAGGGCGCGCCGGGCGAAGGCGGGCATCCCCGACACGGTGCGGCACCGGCCCAAATGGCAGCTGGCGCTGCAGATGCTCGACGAGCTGGCCGGCTGGGGCCACCGGCCCCCGGTGGTGGTGGCCGACGCCGGTTACGGACAGAACAGCGCCTTCCGCACCGCTCTGACCCAGCGCCGGATCCCGTACGTGGTGGCCGTCAAGGCCGACACCAGCGCCCATCGGGCCGAGGCCACCCCGGCGGTGATGGACTACTCCGGGCGCGGGCCCCGTCCGCGCACTGCCCGCTACCACCAGGCCCCGTGATCGGTGCAGGCCCTGGCGACCGAGCACCCCGAGCGGTTCACCGAGGTCGCTTGGCGCACCGGCACCCGCACCGGCCCCGCGAACCGGTCGGCGGTGATGAGCAGCCGGTTCACCGCCCTGCGGGTGCGCCCGGCCCATCGCACCATCCCCAGGGCGGCGGACGGGACCCTGCCGGCGTGCTGGCTGCTGGCCGAATGGCCGACCGGCGCCGCCGAGCCCACCGACTACTGGCTCTCCACCCTCGGCGAAGACACCGCACTGGACGAACTGGTGCGGCTGGCCAAGACCGACAAGCGGATCGAGCACGACTACCGCGAACTCAAGCACGGCCTGGGCCTGGACCACTTCGAGGGTCGGACCTGGATCGGCTGGCACCACCACGTCACCTTGGTCACCGCCGCCCACCTGTTCGCCACCGCCCAGCGCCTGGAGCCGGACCCAAAAGCACCGGCGGCGGCCAGCTGAGCTTCTACCAGACTCTGGCCGCCCTCCAGATGGCCGTCATCGCCCTGATCGGCCACTGCCCCTACTGCCACCAGGACTGGCAGCCGACCTAACGAAGTACTACTAGTCGAAGCCCCGCGATACGTGAAAGCCCAGGGACGACTCCCCGCCCCTCTGCTGGTCCACCAATCCCGGGCGCGCTTTCAGCGCCCGGGATTGGCCTCGCAACGGGACGAGTTCGCGGCCGGCACCCTGGACCCGCAGCGAGTGTCTTGGTCGGATCGCCACATGCCGGCATGCAGGCCCGACTTGGACACTCCGCGGTGGACGCGAAGGGCGTACCCCACCGCCAGCCCGCGACATAAACAATGACAGACTGACAGACTCCGTCACTCAGGGGTTCTGTCAGTTTATTTCGTGAAGTCCGAGGGATCGAAGCAGGTCGGCCTCGGTGGTTCCGTGCAGGTCGTCGAGACGGGTGAAGAGCAGTTCGAGGCCGACGCGGATCAGGGTGTTGTCGGTGATCCGCTCCCCCTGTCCCTGCCGAGCGAGGTTCAGGCCACGCACGATGCCGCTGAGCCGATCGGCCTGCGCAGCGGTGAGGCGCGATTCCTTGCGGACCAGAGTTTTGTACCGGGGCAGTCCAGCTGGCGCCGAGGGTACGGTGACTGCCGGGGGCGTCTCCGTATTCTGCTTCTGAGCGGCCGGGGCCGCCTTGGGAGCAGCGGGACGTTTCGCCGGCTTCGGGGCGGCCTCTTTTCCGTTCGGAGCGGGTACAGGCTTCGGGGTGGCCGGCGTAGCTTTCCGCGTCTCGAGCAGGTCGCTCAGGTCGGTCATGCGAGCTTTGGCCATCAGGCGTTCACTCCTTCGCGGGTGCGGTCCTCAGCCTTCCACTGCTTGCGCAGTGCCTTCAGTACGTCCCGGTAGTCCCCGGCCGCCTTCTCGCTCATCCGGTTCTTCTCATATGCAGTGACCACGGTGCCGTCGATGGAGGCCCGTTCGTGGACCTTGTAGGAGCGCACGTGGGGGTCGAGCACGCTGAGTTGCAGCTGGGTGAGCAGATCACGAGTGTCCTCGACGTCGCGGGGCACCCGCGGGTCTGTGCGGGTGAGTAGAACCGAGTAGGCAGTGCCAGTGGGTTCGACGACGTCCTGCCAGGTGCGGACCAGCGGCCGGACAGCCATCGCGGTGGGTTCGGTGGGCAGGATGGCGTGGTCGCAGTATTCAACGATCTTGCGCAGCAGGTCGGCGTTCTGGAGGTTGCCGGGGGTGTCTACGACGATCAGGTCGAAGTCGAGGCTGCGCATCTCTCCGAGGTCCTCGGGGTTTCGCGCGGTGACGATCGGGAAGTCGAGTTCTTTGCCGGACTTCTCGGCGGCACTCCCCCAGTCCATGGCCGAGCCCTGCGGGTCTAGATCGACGACCAGCACCCGTTCAGTTTCGGCGGCCAGTGCCGCTAAGGCCATGACGGTGGTCGTCTTTCCGACTCCGCCCTTTTCGTTCACGACGGCGACGATTCGCATTCGCCCTCCTTGATGGTTGATTACAGATATGCACCAGAGTCAGGTACTCACAGATTGCCAGAGTCTGTAAGTCTGTGGGTGACAGATTTCGGAAGTTCCGTTACCGCCCAGACTACGGTTCTCTGCCGCAGGGGCTCGTCTTGACACGCCGACACCACAGAGTCTGTCACTGACAGAGTCTGTTGTCATTGCTGCGCAGGGTCTCAACTCGCAAAGAGCGCGTGCCTGTTAGTTACAGAGTTCGGGAGTACGCGAGTCTGTTATTCGCGGCGCAGAGCGTGGAGAAGTGCCTCGCTAGGCCCGGCTCACCAGAGACCAGACCGGATTAGGTCATGCAACAGAGTCTGTTACTAACAGACTCCGAAACTTCCAGTGGTAGCGAGCCTAACGCGTCGGTTGTATTAGCTCTGAGGAGAGGGCGAATCTCTTTAGTGTCCGTTGATGCGGAGCCGTCTATGAACGGGACTAAGTGGCCCGTTCACTCCCTTGCCCATTGAGGGGGCCGGTGCTGCTGGCGAACGTTGATCGCGGAAGGTCGAGTCCAGTACGGAGCCTGTTCCCGCGGGAGCGAGGGGTCATGTGTCTGCACATCACGGAGTCTGTGAGTCCGGGAGTCCGAGCGAGGCGTGGTGGAAAGACGCGCTAAAAGATGCGGAAGGTGTCGCGTGCCCCTTGCAGAGTCTTGTCACTCCCGGAAATCGCCCGGAGGCCCCCGTCGGGACGAACAGTCTCTGCGAGTCCGTGACTGTGTTACTCCACGGGTGGGAAATCGGGGGAGTCCGGCGAGGGAGTGGTCGGGGATCAGGGACTAAATTGACTCAATCACGAACTCTGTTACTAACAGACTCCGACGCTATTGGCCGCGCCGGGGAACGCGCCAGGGGGAAATTTTTGCGGCGTGGAGGGCATCCCCTGATGTTGAGCCGGGTCGTCCGGCCACGTCCTGCAACTGAGCGCGTCACGAGCCCGATGTCCGCTCATCCCACGGCGGGCACTCGTAGACACTAGTTCTAAACCTCGATCCTTGATCCCTGACCCGAGACCGGGACCGTGCACGCAGCTCCACCGCCTCACGAATCTGCGCGGGGATGAGCCACAGAGTCTGTCCGCCTGTGAGTTACAGAGTCTGTGATCAAAGGAAAGGAAGGGATCGTCGAAGAGGACATGTCTGCGTTGTAATCGTCAGTAGGCATCGGAGTACGGACCTCGGAGACTTGAGGCCGTTGGTCCAAGGACATGGCGGTGAAGTAGCGAGGTTGAACAGTCCCGGAGAGTTAGGTTCCGGGAATCAGGTCGGCGATGATCTGAAAAACAGATTCTGTGAGTTACAGAGTCTCGTACTCCCAGTACTCTGTCAGGCGGCCTGATCGACTGCGTCCACCCTGCGCAATCGGCCGGCGGCACTCGTATCTACACGTGCTTGTCCGGTGAGCGCCAGCCACCGGGCGCGTCGATAGTCTGCTTTGCCATCGGGCCGACGGGGGTGGGCCCCGTAAACGTTTGTACCAAGCTCGGAAATAAGACTTAGCTGGCCAGGGCCTGCCCGTCGGCTGGCTGCGGTGCGTCGGGGTGCTTGCATCCAGGCCAGCTCGGCTTGCCACCAGGCCCAGAGTTCGCGTTCAAGCCTGTAACGGGCGCTTCGCTCGGCAAGACGCCCGTGTACGCGCAACCGTCTGGCGGCCGTTGGGCGAGGATCGGTGATCTTCCGGGACCAGCCGGTGGGGGAGTGGGTGAGCAGACCCGCTTCAGTAAGTCGGTCCAGCAGCCTGGCCGCATGGTCCCTAGTCGTACCAATGTCCTGAGCTAGCTGTGTCAAAGTCCGGGCATTTCTAGAGACTTTGGCGTAGAGGTTACCGGCAGCGTGTCCAAGCCCGGGTCCCAGCGTGAAGACATCGTGGACGCAGGCGCGGATCCTCTGGGTCAGAGTTTCCAGGAGGGTCAGTCTCTCTGCGGCCCCGGCCCCTGCGGGGCGCGGGTCCGCTTGTGACCGACTCTTAGGTTCCTTGCTGTGGATATCGCCGTGGGGGTGCAATCGCCACCGCGCTCCTCGGGACCCTTCAGCGTCTTGGACCTTGGTGATCCAGCCGTCCGCGGCCAGCCGGAGCAAGGCGACTCGAGCGGTCTCGCGGCCGATGCCGGCGAGCAAGCCAAGGCGGCGGATGTCGGTCTCCAGGTCCGGGGTGAGGGCTTGCAGGGCCAGGAGGGACAGGACGTCCAGGACCCGGCGGTCGGCCGGCCCGCGGCCCTGGCTCCAGCGGCCCGCGGCGGCATCGGCGCGGGCCTGGACGTCGCGGACGTGGGCGGTGATGGCGTCGGCGCGGGCATCAAACGTCGGGTCTTCGCCGATCTGGCGGGGTGTGGTGGCCACGTGGGCCACGGCCTTGGCCCACTGCCGGGCCAGGGTCGCTGCAACATCCCGGGGCTCGCGGGGCACTCGTTGGGTGCTCCTACCGGTAGACAACCGGTAGGAGCGCAGGTGCTCCAGGCCGGGACTGGTGGGCACGAGGGCGGCGACGTCGGCGTGCTTCCAGCGGGCGGCGGCCGCCCCGATGAGCACACGCCAGAGCACCGCGGAAGCGTCCCCAAACGCTGCGTCTTCCTCGAGGGCCGCCCCGCTGACGGCGGGCAGTTCCCGCCGGGGACCGGGCAGGTAAGGATGCCCGTGATCATCAACTGGCAGCGGCCGGTGCGCCTCGAGGGGGCCGGATGGTTCGGCTGCTCCCACGAGTGTCGCCAGGTGCTCGACGAGGGCCCGGACAGCGGCAGCGGAGCCGGAGGGCGCTAAGAGGCTGTTCAGGTCACCGGAGACGACGGTGGAGGTACCCCCTGCTCGGTGGGGAGCACCCGGGGGACGGACACAACCGGTGGCCGGGTTGGTCAGCGGCGCCAGGTCCAGGGTGGGGCACAGGTGTCGGGCCAGTCGGGCCAGGGTGGCTACGGTGTCAGCCTCCACGGAATCCGCGAGAGCGGCCCAGACGTGACGGCCGCCGGACGGCCCGGACGCACAGACCACAGGGGCCAGGCCGGCTTCGTCGAGCAGTCCGACAAGGGTTTCGGCATCACGCGCAACCGCAACTGCGGCGTCGGGGGTCTTGGCATCGAGGTCGAAGGCCAGCAACCGGTACCTGTGGTCACTGCCGGCCAAGTACACGGCCCAGGGGCGCGCCGGGGTGTCTGCGGTGGTACGCCGGTGCGTGCCGTACTGGTTGAGGATGGCGCCGGTGGCGTCTACTACGGCCACGCGCACACTCGGGCGTGGGCTGAGGGCATGTGTGAGCGACCACGCAGCGTGACACGCTTCAGGAACTTTCCCCCGCGAAGAGGGTACGGCTATAGTGAGCAACAGACCTCCAGAAGCGTCTTGGCGGACGCGGAAGGTAGAACCCTCGACCGAGTGGTTGGTAGCCGGTAACGGTCAGGGTTGGATAACTAGATATTTCTGTGGAAGGACCCGTTGGCGCGGGTCCTTCTGCTGTATCAGGCGGTTTTCTGCAGCGGCAGCTCCTCCTGCATCTCGACGTCGGACAAATCGGTGCGGGCCAGCTTCTCCTGCACGGCTTCGGCGATGAAGTCGCTGGCGGGAATGCCGCGGGCCTCGGCGAGACGGAAGATCAGATCAGCCATCTCAACGGGAACACGGGCGGTCATGACATGTCGGTCGCCCTTGGAGGGACGTCCTGCGCGGCGGGAACGGACCTGTGTAGTCATGCTCCCCACACTAGAGTTTCTGAAATCGACTTCATACGTATGACACGCCGGGTCAGTAGTTGTAGTCATGGATTTCGTTGTCCTGGGTGAACTCGAAGTAGTAGATGCGGGGCTGGGTGCCGGGTTCTGTGGGGATGTCGCTGCCGTCGGGGGAGTCCCAGGTCCAGGTGGCGAGGACGGAGACGCCGGTGTCGGTGAGTTCGGTGGCGGTATTGAGTTCGACGGTGGGTGCGGAGGTGGCTTCGCGTTTGGCGGCCTTGAGCCATTCGGTGCCGGTGGCGGGGCGTTCGGGGGCGATGACGGCCTTGGCGCGTTGGGCGGTCATCAGGTGTCGGGCGCGTTGTTCGGCGGCGGTGCGGTTGTGGTCGGTGGCCGGGGTCCAGGTGGTCATGATGCGCGCGGCGTCCAGGGCGATGCGTTCGCGTTCGGTGTGCGCCGGGCTGGTGGTGGCGGTCGCGGGGGAGGGGCTCACGGTCGGTTCGGGGGTCTGCGGGGCGAGGGCGGGCACGATGAGGGCCGCGGCGGTGGCTCCGATGGCGGCGGCGCCGACGACGGTGCCGGTGAGGGCGATCCAGGGGCGTCTCACAGGATGATTCCCTTCTGGGCGAGGAGCGGGCGGGGGTCTATGGCGTGTTCCCGGCTGGGGGTGGTGCCGGGGGCGTCGGGGGTGGTGATCTGGAAGTGCAGGTGGGTTCCGGAGGCGTTGCCGGAGGCTCCTTCGGAGCACAGCGGGGTGCCGACGGCCACCGTGTCCCCGGTGGCGACCCGGAGGGTGCCGGGGGCGCAGTGGTGGAACTGGAAGTTCAGCTTCGGGTCCTCGGTCATGGTGCCCAGTACGTGGGTGCCCAGGTACTCGTGCCCGGGCATCGAGTCTGCGGCGGAGCGGATGATCATGTCGGTGGGGGCCACGACGGTGCCGCCCCCGGCCAGGTCGATGCCGGTGTGGGCGGTGACGTAGTCGTTGCAGGAGGGCACCCCGGCCGGGCAGGGGCGGCGGCCGAACAGGCTGGTGAGCTGCCCTCCCGGCAGCGGGTGGGTCCATTCCCCGGTGCCGAGTTCCCCGATGAACTCGCCTCCCACGGGTTGGCAGTCGGCGGAGTAGTCCAGCTGCGCGGTGCGGGTGATCTTCTGCACGTAGTTGGTGGTCTCGGCGTAGGGCGGGATGCCCTGGTGCTTCAGCACGGCCCCGGGGCCGGCGTTGTAGGCGGCCAGGATCAGCTGGATCGTCTTTGCCTCGCTCTGGGCGAGGTGCCCGACCTGGGTGCGCAGGTCCTTCATGTACCGGCCCAGGGCGGCGATCCCGGCTTTCGGGTCGAAGGGGTCGGCTCCGGCCCCGTACTGCTCCCAGGTGGCGGGCATGAACTGGGCGATACCGCGGGCCCCGACGGGTGAGCGGGCGGTGTGGTCCCAGCCGGATTCGGCCTGGATCTGGGCGGCGACCAGTGCGGTCGGGACCCCGGCCTCGGTAGCGGCCGCGGTGACGTTCTGGCGGTGTTGCTCGGGGATGCCCGTGGTGTTGCCGCCGGCCGGGCGGCACCCGGCCTGGGCGGTGGGGGTCTGGTCGTTGAGCATCATCAGCATCACCGGGATCAGGATCAGCAGCCCCACGACGGCGGCCGCGGCGCCGACGGGTAGCAGGCTGCGGGAGGTGTCCACGGCGGCGGGTTCCCTTAGAAGCCTTGGGCGACGGCCGCCGCGGCGGCCAGCCAGGCCCGCTGGGTGCCCGGGCGCAGGGCGTCGTAGCGGATCAGCCCGCGCACCAGGGCCGGGTCGTAGGGCACCCGGACCACCGAGCGGACCAGCGGGGTGAAACCGTCGGCGATGCGCTGGGCCTCGGCCCGGGCCGTCTTCAGCGCGTCGCCCCCGAGGCCGCGGGCGGCGTCGGTGGATTCGGAGACGATGACCACCGCACCCCGGGCGAGCTCCGCGTCGTGCCCGCCCCGGGCCTCCAGGGTCTGCAGGGTGAGCAGGGCGGCCTCGGCGCGGTCTTCCATCGCGGTGACCGGGACGACGAGCTGGTCGGTGTGGTCGATCATCCGCCGCCAGTTCGCCGAGCGGGCGGTGTTGCCCGAGTCCATGACGATCATCCGGTAGAACCGGGAGGCGACCTGGTGGGCGATGTCGACTTCCTCGGCGGTGACCTCGTGGTCGCCCTCGTCGTTGCCATCGGAGCGCAGCACGTCGTACTTGTCCGCCGGCTGGTGGTGGACGAAGTGCGCCAGGTCCGCGGTGGAGGTCTCCGGGGAGAGCAACCGAGCCGAGGAGTCCACCAGGTCCAGCACGCTGGCGGTGTGGGGGCCTTGTTCGGTGCGCCACCCGAGGGTGCCCTGGGATTCGTTGTTGTCCCAGGCCAGCACCGGCCCACCGCCGTAGCGGGCCAGCACGGCGGAGAGCAGGGCCACGGTGGGGGTCTTGTTCGCCCCGCCCTTGCGGTTGACCACGGCCACGGTCCTGGGTCCGGGCCAGTGCTGGGACACGGTGCGCACGTCCTCCCGTTCGGCCAGCTCGGCCTCCGACGGTGGCAGGCGCAGGCCCATCCGGTTCAGCGCGGCCCGCCACCCCTGGGTCGCGGGTTCGGTGGTGGTGTCCGGGACCAGGAAGGTCGTCTCGCGCAGGCTGCGCCGCGTCGGTGCCGCAGGGGCCACCGGGGCGGCCGGGGCGGCCGCCGTCTGAGGGACTGTCCGATAAAGGGTGTGTGGGTCCGGCGATTTTCATCAGTGAGTGGTTCTTTCGAACCGTCCGGCGAAGGTGATCGCGAAGGCGTTCAGCGCCGGCTTCCACCTCATCACCCAGCGTGCCTTTCCGCCGCCGGTCGGATCAAGAGACCGGGTGACGAGGTACAGGCACTTCAGCGCCGCGGCCTCGTTCGGGAAGTGGCCCCGGGCCCGCACCGCCCTCCGATAGCGGGCGTTGATCGACTCGATCGCATTCGTCGTGCAGATCACCCGGCGGATCTCCACGTCGTACTCCAGGAACGGCACGAACTGAAGCCCAGGACGACTCCCAGAGCTGCACGATGGCCGGGTACCGCTGGCCCCACTCGGTCGTGAACTCGACGAACCGATCCTTCGCCGCTTGCTCCGACGGTGCGGTGTAGACCGGCTTGAGGGCCTTGACGATCCCGTCGCGGGGCTGCCGGCCGGCATAGCGGAAGCTGTTGCGGATCAGGTGCACGATGCACTGCTGCACCACCGTCCGCTCCCAGGTGGTCGTGATCGCCTCGGGCAATCCCTTGAGCCCATCGCGGACGGCGATGAGCACGTCCTCCACGCCCCGGTTCTTCAGTTCGGAGAACACCTGCAGCCAGAACCGGGCTCCCTCGGCGCCGTCACCGGCCCAGATCCCCAGGATCTCCCGCTCTCCGTTGGTGGTGACGCCCATGACCACGTAGTACGGGGTGTTGCGGACCTGGCCGTCGCGGACCTTGACCACGATGGCGTCGACGAAGATCACCGGGTAGAGCGGATCCAGGGGCCGGGCCGACCACTCCGCGAGTTCCCCGGCGACCTTCTCGGTGATCCTGGAGATGGTGTCCTTGGAGACCGTCGCTCCGTAGACCTCCTCGAAGTGCGCGGCGATCTCCCCGGTCGTCAGGCCCCGGGCCGAGAGTGAAAGGACGATCTGATCGATGCCGTCCAGGCGGCGTTTGCGCTTGGGCACGATCACCGGTTCGAAGGACCCGTCCCGGTCCCGGGGTACCTCGATCTGCACGGGGCCGATCTGAAGTCAGCACGGTCTTGGATCGGGTGCCGTTGCGCGTGTTCTCCGCGATCGGCACCTCACCGTGCTCGTGCCCCAGATGCTCCGTCAGCTCCGCCTCCAGTGCCGTCTCGAGCACGTTCTTGGTGAGCTGGTTCAGCAGCCCGCCCGGGCCGACCAGACTCACGCCCTGCTCCTTGGCCTGCGCGAGCAGCTTCTCAGCCAGTTCCTTATGGTCAATGATCTCTCCGGTCACGGGATCGATCATCGCGTCCATTGCTTCGGTCGTGGACTCTGACACGGCCGTCTCCTCTCGGATCAGCCCGGACCCTCACACACCGTTTTTCTTACAGTCCCCCACTGACATGCCGTTTGAGTGGTATGAGGTGTCTCTTGTGACTCTCAAACTCTGCCTTTTGCTTTGGGCGACGGAAGTGGCCTGAGGTGTGTGCGTATTGAGTATTAAGGCGTCCGTGGTTGGTGTGAGACTGGTCGGGTGATTGAGCGTGCAGTGAACTTTGATCGCCTCCGCGGAATGCACTGCGGCTCCTGTAGGCACGAGTGGCACGCGAACGATGAGTGGTTGGATCGCTTTCATCAGGGGTATGAAACCTGTCCAGAATGTGGCACCGACTGCCAAGTCGAGAAGCGGCCAGACTTCTGGGCGGCGCGAGACGACCCCTCGTATGATGACTCGAAGGTGCGCGATACATACTGGTACCACACGTCGGTGCACGCGAATTGGCCCGACAGAGGCTTCGATCCCACCGCTCATCTCACCGAGAGAACCAAGC
>NZ_DAOMPX010000061.1:0-11583 GCF_035445025.1 Citricoccus sp.
AGCTCTCGGACAGCTCGTCCTCGTTCTTGCGTGGCGCGTCGTAATCGGTGGCCATGATGGGGTGTGTTCACGCTCCGCTGATGTGGCCGGCGGGGCCGACCGTGGATGGGATGTTGCGATGGTGACGCCGGGACCGCTGGGGAACCGGCCGGAAGACCGGTCTGACCGGCCACGTGACACCGGCCCGCGGGGCCCTGGGCGACCCCTTGACGGTCTGCACGTCGGTGAGATTGTTCCCTACGGCGTGGCCAAATCAAAATCGCCGTGAGCGTACAGTGGTGATCTGGACGGATGGATCCACGCCACACCGGTGGCACCGTCGTGCGCGGCCACCGGAATCGTGGCAAAGTCGGGGAGGGACCGTCCCATCCGCCCGTCGCGTCGGTTGCCGGGGGCGTCCCGGACCGACCCAAGCCGATCGTGGAGGACGAACATGCAGGAGCTCCGTCTCGTTGGTGTCCAGGAGGACGGCGGGCACCTGTTGCTGAGCAACGAGGACGGCGAGGAGTTCTCCCTCCCGGTGACCGACGCCCTGCGGGCCGCGGTCACCCGTCCGATCCACCGTCCCTCCGCCCAGGCCGCCGACGCCGCCGAGGGCGTGGTGACGCCCCGGGACATCCAGGCCCGTATCCGCGCCGGGGCCACCGCCGAGCAGGTGGCCGCCGAGTCCGGGGTGGACCTGGAGCGGGTGCGCAAGTACGAGGGCCCGGTGCTGGCCGAGCGCGACTGGATCGCCCAGCAGGCGCGTCAGGTGGAGGTCGCCGCGCCGCAGCCCGGACACGACCTCTACCGGGGCACCTTCGGCGAGGAGCCCGCCCTGCTCGGCGACATGGTGCGCCACCGGCTGGCCGTGCTGGGCATGGACGCCGGCACGGCCCACTGGGACGCCTGGCGGATGGGTGACGGCACCTGGACCGTCAGCCTGGACTTCTCCACCGAGGGCGCCGAGTCCGCGATCGGCGACCAGCCCCCGGCCCTGTGGACCTTCCGTCCCAGCAGCCGGCACCTCGACAACCGCAACCGCTGGGCGCAGGTGCTCTCGGAACTGGACCCGCTGGACGGTGCCTTCGGCACCCGCCGGCTCTCCGCCGTCGGGGACCGCCCCTTCAACGTGGAGGAGGACGAGGCCGGACCCGCGCCCGCCCCGGCCCCCGCGAGCCACGGACCGCGTCCCGCCGTGGACCAGGACTCGCAGGACGAGCTGCTGGACGTGCTGCGGGCACGCCGCGGCCAGCGCCTGGGCGTGGACGAGGAGGGTGACGACGAGCTCGCCCTGATGCTGACCCGGGACGAGCAGCCCCACCAGGGGACGCAGCGGCCCCGCCTCACCGTGGCCACCGCCCCCGGTGACGCCGGCCAGGAGGCCGGGTCCGGCACCGGCCGGGACGCGGGTTCCGACGAGTCCGCCGTGGACGGCTGGGTCGAGGTCTGGGACGACGACGACGAAGAGGATCCGCGCTTCGGCACCCGGGGCGGGGACGCGACCGGACGGGACGAGGACGCGGACGGCGGCCAGGACGCCGACGGGCCGACCGAGGAGCATCCCGACCAGACGGCCATCGAGCTCGGCGAGGAGGAGCCGGAGAAGCCCGCGGCCCCGGTGGTCACGCCGGCCCCCGAGGCCAAGCCCGCGAAGTCGGCCAGGCCCGTCAAGGCGCGCCGGCCGTCGGTGCCCAGCTGGGACGAGATCGTCTTCGGACGCAAGAACGACTGACGGCCCGGCCGGCCGGCGCCGGGCGGCGCAGGGGGCCGGCCTGAGCAGCGGGCCGGTCTAGCGCAGGGGCCGGTGCAGCATCAACAGCGGCACCTCGCGCTCGGCGCGGGTGGGCGAGCCGTGGTGCCCCACCATCTCGAAGGCCGCCGGGGCCGCGCGGCGTCCGTCGTACAGGGCCACCGGTCCGTGCGCGGCGACGAGCAACTCGCCGATGCGCGGCGTGACCCGGTCCTCGGTGACGCCGAACCAGCCGGCCTGCAGGGCCTGGTCGCGGGTCAGGATCCAGGCGTGCTCGCCGAAGGCGGCCTGCCAGGCGGACGTGGTCCGTTCCCGCACGGCCGGGCCGGCGTCGGGAGCGAAGTGCAGCTGGACGAACCGGGGTTCACCGGCGGTGTGCTCGACGCCGTCGACCAGGGCGGGCATCGCGGAGTAGTCGATCCGCCCGGGCTCCGGGACGTCCACCATGCCGTGGTCCCCGGTCAGCACCAGGACGGTGTCCTTCGGCACGGCCTGGCTGAGCCGGCGGGCCGCGGCGTCGATCTCCTCGAGCGCGTAGAGCCACTTCTCGGACCCGGTGCCGTGCTGGTGCCCGGCCTTGTCGAGCTCGTTCAGGTACAGGTACAGCAGCACCGGCCCCTTCGCCCCGTGCAGCTGCTCGCGGGCGTGCTGGAACCGGGCGTGCAGCGTGGTCCCGCCGACGAAGCGGGACCCCCGCAGGGACGCGCTGGTCAGGGCGGAGCCCTCGAAGGCCGGCAGGGACACGGTGACCGGTTCCACCCCGGTGTCGGCGAGCCGTTCGAAGACCGTGGCCTGAGGCTGCCAGCGCAGCGGATCGGTCTGCGGGTCCCAGCCGCCGAGCTGGTTGATGACGGTGTTCCGGTCGGGGTCGAGCACGTCGTAGCCGACCAGGCCGTGCCGTCCCGGTTCCAGCCCGGTGCCCAGGCTGGACAGGGAGGCCGCGGTGGTGGTGGGGAACGCCGACTGCAGGGTGGTGGAGTCCCGTTCCAGGACGGACCGCAGGTACGGCGCATGGCCGCCGTAGCGCTTCAGCAGGGCCTTCCCGAGCCCGTCGACCATGACGACGGCGACCCGGCGGGTCCGCGGCAACTGCAGTGCGTTGGTGAACCCGGGGGCGCCCAGGGCCGCGGCGGCCGAGGTCAGGACGCCGGCCAGCGACCGGCCGGCGTACGGGGGTCCGGACGGGATCGGTGGAGTGGACGTCACCGCCCGGTCCGCTCCCGGTCCGCATCGACGGTGGCGCGCCGCAGTTCGCGGTAGAAGGCCAGGGCGGCGTCGACGGCGCGCTGGCCCTCGGCCTCGGCGGCCACCCGCAGCACCAGGTCCTCGCGCGCAGAGGTGCCGGTGTACCCGTGGTCGGCGTCGCAGTTGGGGTCCGCGCAGGCCGCCGGGGCCAGGTCGATCCGCTGTCCCCCGGCCCAGGTCACGGACAGGGTGACCTCGGCCACCGGGTCCCCGCGGCGGAAGTCCTGGGGCTGGGGGTGGACCGTGGTGGCCACCACCGAGTCGATACGCCGCAGCGGGACCACCTCGGTGGACACCTGGGCCATGACCTGCTCGCCGGCGTCGTCCAGGGCGTGGTCGTCCAGGTGCAGGGCCGCCATGATGTCCCCGGCCAGGGCGAGCACCGTGATGTGCCGGTGGATCTCGTCGTAGTCGAAGTGCGTGTCCACGTGCACCAGGTGGCTGGTGACGGTGCGCCCGTCCAGCACGGAGTCCAGGACGTCCGCCACCAGCTCCGGGTAGAAGCCGGCGCGCTCGAGGTCGGCCCCGAGGCTGGAGGGCCCGCCGCCCGCGCCCGACGCCGGTGCGACCGGGCGGTGGACCGGGCCCGGCGCGTCCTGCGGCTCCGGTGGATTCGCACCGGAGTTGTCCGCGGCGCCCGAGGAATGGTGCCCGGACGGGTGCTGGCCGGAGCCGGGGTTCCTGCGCAGTGGAGTCATGCCGTCCATGCTATCGGCCCCGCCCGGTGCCGGCGGTGTCCCGCAGCGGGCGCCGGTGCCCGGTATCCGGTGCCGCCTGTCCGGTGGTGGCCTCCGGTCCTGGCCACCGCGGCCGGTTCAGCCGCGCATGGCCCGGCGCGCGGAGTCCGTGCGCTGGGCCGCGTTGGCCACGTCCACCTCGGCGGAGAGCACCGTGATCCCGCGGTCTGAGGCCAGCACCGGGTTGAACCGGACCCGGGCGACCTGCGGGTGGTCGTCCTTCAGTGCCGCGATGCGCGCCAGCAGGTCCTGCAGGGCGGCCGTGTCAACCTCGGGAAGGCCCCCGTAGCCGAAGAGCTTGGCCGCGGCGCGTGGTGCGCGGATCATCCGCTCCAGGTCCTGGTCGGTCAACGGGGGCACGAGGTGGACCCAGTCGTCCAGCAGGTCCACGGCATCCCCGGCGATGCCGAAGGACACCACCGGGCCCAGCAGCGGGTCCTCCAGGGCGGTGATGATGCAGGCCTGCCCCGAGGGGGCCATGGACTGCACCTCCAGGCTGGGGCTGCCGTAGGGCTCGAGGATGCCGCGCATCTGGGCGACGTTGCGCCGCAGGGAGGGGGCATCCACGATGTTGAGCCGGACCCCGCTCAGGTCCAGCCGGTGGCGCAGGTAGGAGTCGACGGCCTTGACCGCCACCGGCCAGCCCAGCCGATCGGCTGCCGCCACGGCCTCATCCTCGGTGGTGAACCGCTCCGAGGCGAGGACCTCGATGCCGTAGCAGCCCAGCAGTTCCCGCGACTCCTCCGGGGAGAGCCGGACGAGGTCCGTCCCGGTGGCCCGCGCGGTCCAGCCGTCGAGCAGGGCCTCGGCCCGGTTCCGGTCCACGCCCTGCGGTTCCACCGCCACCCCCTCCTCGGCTTGGCGCCAGTCGCGGTAGTGCACCAGTCGGGACAGCACCCGGGCGGCCTGCTCCGGGGAGGAGAACACCGGCAGCCCGCGCTGCAGACCGCCGTCCTCGGTCGCGGGGGCGGACCGGCGCAGGGTGGCCGACTGGTAATCGGGGTCCAGCACCCCGGTGAAGGAGGCCAGGACGGGGACACCGGATCCCCGGGCCGCGTCCTCGACCACGGACGCCAACCGGTCCGCGTCGCCGGACTGCTGGTGCATCCCCGCCTGGGTGACCACGAGCAGGGCGTCCACGGTGCCGCCGTCCACGGCCGCGCGGACAGCCGCGCCCAGGGCCTGTTCGGCATCCTCCACCAGGTGCTCGGCGTCCATGCCGGGCACGTCCATGGTCGCGGCCACGGTCAGCCCGTGGCGCTCGGCGGCGTCGGTCACCACCCGGTTCAGGGCGAGCGAGTTGCCCAGCACCCCGACCCGGTTGCCGGCCGGCAGGGGCTGGCAGGCCACGGTCTGCATGAGGTCCATGAGGTCGTCGTGGTTGTCCACCTGGATGACGCCGGTCTGCTCCAGCATCGAGTCCACGGCCCCGGCCGGCGCCTGGGTGGTCCGGGTCTCGTGGCCGGGGGGCAACCGCCGCCCCATCACGTCCGAGCGCGCCACCACCACCGGCTTGCTCCGGGACAGGCGCCGGGTGATCCGGGAGAACTTGCGCGGATTGCCGAAGGACTCCAGGTAGACCCCGACGGCGGCCGTGGCCGGATCGTCCTCGAAGTACTGCATCGCGTCGTTGCCGGAGACGTCGGCCCGGTTGCCGGCGGAGACCATGGAGGACAGGCCGATGCCGCGACGGTGGGCCGCGGCGAACAGGGTGGCCCCGATCGCGGCCGACTGGGAGAACAGGCCCACGGAACCCCGGGCCGGCAGGAACGGCGAGACCGAGGCGTTGAGCGAGACGGCCGGGGAGGTGTTCACGATCCCGGCGGAGGCGGGTCCGATCACCCGCATGCCGTTGGCCCGGGCATGGCGCACCAGCTCCCGCTGCCGGACCAGGCCGTCGTGGCCGGCGTCGGCGTACCCGGCGGTGACCACCAGCAGGCCCTTGACGCCGTGCCGGGCACAGTCCCGGACCACCGCGGGGATCTCGTCCACGGGCACCGCCAGCACCGCCAGGTCGACGGGGCCGGGCACCTCGGCCAGGGTGGACCGGGAGATCATCCCGGCCAGTTCCAGGGCCTCGCGGTTGATGCCGTAGACCGGGCCGGTGTATCCGCTCTCGATGATGTTTTGCAGCAGCGAGAAGCCCACCGATCCCTGCTGCCTGCTCGCGCCGATCACGGCCACGGACTCCGGGGCCAGCAGCTCGGCCAGTGATCGCGCCTCGGCGCGGTGCTCGCGCGACTCCATGACCGCCCGGACCTTGGCCGTGGGGTCGATCGAGAACTCGACCGCCACCACGCCGTCGTCGAACCGGCGGGAGACCTCGAACCCCGAGTCCTGGAACACGGAGAGCATCTTCCGGTTCTCCGGCAGGACCTCGGCGGTGAACCGGCGGATACCGTTCTCCCTCGCCGCCACGGCGAGGTGCTCCATGAGGATCGACCCGATGCCCTTGCCCTGGGACGCGTCCGAGATGTTGAACGCGACCTCGGCCTCGAGCGGGTCGTCCAGCCGGTCGTAGCGGCCGATGCCCAGGATCTCCTCGCCCCGCAGCACCACCAGGCCGACCCGGTCCCGGTAGTCCACGTGGGTGAACCGGTCCAGTTCCTTCTTGGACAGGGTGGACTTGAAGGTGAAGAAGCGCAGGTAGATCGAGCTCTGCGACTGGCCCTCGTGCATGCGCAGCAGGCCGGAGGCGTCATCCGGGGTGACCGGCCTCAGATGGGCCGTGGTGCCGTCCCGCAGGACGACATCCGCTTCCCAGTGGGACGGATATTCGGGAGTTCTCGACGTCTCGCCCATAGGATCACAGTAGACAATTCCCGTCCTGCACGCTGTGCCGCGACGACCATCCCCCACAAGGACACCCGCAGACCCCATGGCCCGAACCCCCAAGAAGACCTCTGCCCCGGCCTCCGAGGCCATCCCCCTCGAGCAGGAGAACATCGTCGACATCGATGTCTCCGCCGAGATGGAGACCTCGTTCCTGGAGTACGCGTACTCGGTGATCTACTCCCGGGCGCTGCCGGACGCCCGGGACGGGATGAAGCCGGTGCAGCGACGCATCCTGTACATGATGAGCCAGATGGGTCTGCGCCCGGACCGGGGCCACGTGAAGTCGGCCCGCGTGGTGGGCGAGGTGATGGGCAAGCTGCACCCGCACGGCGACTCGGCCATCTACGACGCCATGGTGCGCCTGGCCCAGCCGTTCTCGCTGCGCCTGCCGCTGGTGGACGGCCACGGGAACTTCGGCTCGCTCGACGACGGCCCGGCCGCCCCGCGCTACACCGAGGCCCGGATGGCCCCGGCCGCCCTGGCGATGACGGCCTCGCTCGACGAGGACGTCGTGGACTTCGTCCCGAACTACGACAACCAGTTCCTCCAGCCGGCGGTGCTGCCGGCCGCCTTCCCCAACCTGCTGGTCAACGGCGCGTCCGGGATTGCGGTGGGGATGGCCACCAACATGGCCCCGCACAACCTCCGGGAGGTGGTGGCCGCCGCCCAGCACCTGATCGCCCACCCGGAGGCCACCCTCGAGGAGCTGATGCGGCACGTGCCCGGTCCCGACCTGCCCTCGGGCGGCCGGATCGTGGGGCTCGACGGCATCCGGGACGCGTACGCCTCCGGCCGCGGCTCGTTCAAGATGCGGGCGAAGGTGTCCGTCGAGCAGGTGACGCCGCGCAAGACCGGACTGGTCGTCACCGAGCTGCCCTACGGGGTCGGACCGGAGAAGGTGATCGAGAAGATCAAGGACGCGGTCAACGCCAAGAAGCTCACCGGCATCTCGGACGTCCTGGACCTCACCGACCGCCGGAACGGCCTCAAGCTCGTCATCGAGCTGAAGTCCGGGTTCAATCCCCAGGGCGTGCTCGCCCAGTTGTACAAGGCCACGCCGATGGAGGAGTCCTTCGGCATCAACAACGTGGCCCTGGTCGAGGGCCAGCCACGCACCCTGGGCCTGCGGGAGCTGCTGCAGGTCTACGTGGAGCACCGGCTGGACGTGGTGCGCCGGCGGACGGCCCACCGCCTGGGCAAGAAGAAGGACCGCCTGCACCTGGTCGAGGGACTGCTGCTGGCCCTCGTGGACATCGACGAGGTCATCCAGATCATCCGCTCCTCGGATGACACCGCGGCCGCGCGCACCCGGCTCATGGGCGTCTTCGACCTCACCGAGATCCAGGCCAACCACATCCTGGAACTGCGGCTGCGGCAACTGACGAAGTACTCCAGGATCGAGCTGGAGGCCGAGCAGGACGAGCTGCGCGCGGCGATCGAGGAACTCGAGGCCATCCTGGCCTCGGACGAGCGGCTGCGCGCGCTGGTCTCCGCAGAGTTGCAGGACGTGGCCGACGAGTTCGGCGACGACCGCCGGACCGTCCTGCTGGAGTCCGAGAACATCGCCGCCCCCTCCCCCACCGCCGGGGCCGTGCGCGCGGGCACCGCCCAGGCGGCGCTGCCCGGCACTCCCGGTTCCGATCCGCTGATGGTGGCCGACACCCCCTGCCTCGTGGTGCTCACCACCGCCGGCCAGCTGGCCCGCACGGTGGACGACACGCCGCTGGTCCCGGGGGGCCGCCGCCAGCGCCACGATGCCTACCGCTCGGTGGTGGCGACGTCGGCCCGCGGGGAGATCGGCGCCCTCACCTCCAGCGGCCGGATCCAGCGCGTGCAGGTGGTGGACATCCCGTCGCTGCCGGATGCCTCGCCCACCCCGAACCTGACCGCCGGGGTCAAGGTCAAGGACTTCCTGACCCTGCAGCGCGGGGAGTCGCTCGTGGCCCTGGTGCCCCTGGACACCGTGCTGGCCCTGGGCACGAGCCAGGGCGTGGTCAAGCGAGTGAACCCCGACTGGCCGCTGAACCGGGACGACTTCGAGGCGATCACGCTCAAGGACGGTGACGAGGTGGTCGGGGCCGGGCCGGCGCCCGGCGACGACGACCAGTTGGTCTTCATCACCCGCACCGGCCAGCTGCTGCGCTACGCGGCCTCGCTGGTCCGCCCGCAGGGGCGCACCGCCGGGGGGATGGCCGGCATCAAGGTCGCCGCGGGCGACGCCGTGATCGCGTTCTCCGCCGTCCCCGCCGCCGCGGCGGCCGACGATGCCGCGGAGCCCGGACGGGCCGTCGTCGTGACCGTCACGAAGGGCGAGCAGACCCTGCCCGGCACCGTCGCCGGCTCGGTCAAGCGCACCCCGCTGGCCGAGTACCCCGCCAAGGGCAGGGCCACGGGCGGCGTGCGCGCACACCGGTTGCTCAAGGGCGAGATGGAACTGGCGCTGGCCTGGGCCGGGGCCGGACCCGCCGTGGCGGCCACCGCCACGGGCGTCGCGCGCGCCCTGCCGGCCGAGTACGGTTCCCGCGACGGCTCCGGACTGGCCATGGACCAGGTGATCGAGGCGGTCGGCGCCGGGGCCTCCCCGGAGCGGGCCGGGACGGCGGCGGGGACGGAGCCCGTGGCCACGGGCGCCGGCCGACCGGCCGTCCAGCCCCGCGAGGACGCCCTGCCCTTCGCCGACGACTCCGGGGTCACCACCGGGGACTGAGGGTCGAGGGCCCCGGAGCCGGGTGGCGGAACACCGGACACCGGATCACCCCAGGCGCACGGCCGCCGTCCCCGCCGCCGCGAAGCGGGCGTCGTGGGTGACCATCACGGTGGTCTTCCCCCGCAGGGCACGACGCAGGTCCGCCACCAGCGCCGCGGCCTCGTCGGCGCCCAGGTGCGCGGTCGGCTCGTCCAGCAGCACGACGTCGGCCCGGGCCAGCAGCGCGCGGGCCACGGCGACCCGCTGGCGCTGGCCTCCCGAGAGGTAGTGCCCGGACGGGCCCAGTCTGGTCCGCAGGCCGTCCGGGGCGGAACGGAGCCAGTGGCCCAGGCCGACGAGGTCCAGGACCCGCTCGAGTTCGGCGTCGTCGGGCCGGTCGGCGGGGTCCCGCGCCAGGGCGAGGTTGGCGGCCAGGGTGGAGTCGAAGAGGTAGGCCTCCTGGGGGCACCAGGCCACGGCTCCCAGGGCCTGCCCGGTGGCCCGCGGCGTGGCCCGCGGCGCTGCCGCCACGTCCAGCACGTAGCGGCCCTCCCGGGGCGGGAGGAACCCGAGCAGCACGGCCAGCAGGGTCGACTTCCCGGACCCGGACGGGCCGGTCACCACCACGAAGTCACCGCGGTGGGCGCGCAGGTCCAGCCCACGGAACACGTCCGTCCCGCTGCCGGGGTACCGCACGGTGAGCCCGGACAGCCGGATGCCCTCGACGCCGTCCCCGTCCCGCGCGCCGGCCGCCGCGCGGAGCTCCACGCCCGCACCGGGGTCCGTCATCGCCTCCTCGTCGAGCAGCGGCGCGGTCTTGGCGAGCTGGCGGCGCAGGATGGCGCTCTCCTGGCAGGCGGTGCTGTACAGGCCCAACGGCTCGGCCAGGGCCAGCATCAGGAACACCACCATGGCGGTCACCGGGGCCGTCACCCCGTGGGTGAAGCACAGGACCATCGCCTGGACGGCGGCCCAGCCGGAGAGCAGCACGACGAGTCCCTGTCCCAGGCCGGCCGCCACCGCGTTGCGCCTCAGGGGCCGGTCGGCGCGGAGGTCGGCGGCGGCGAACCGGTCCCCGGCCAGTCCGGCGGTCCCGTTGCCGGCCAGGTCGGCCGCCGCCGTGAACAGGGCGGAGGTGCGGCGCAGCAGACCCGTCCGGTGATCGGCCAGGGCCCGGGTGGTGTGCCGGTCCGCCAGGCCCACCGCGACCGGGACCACGACGAAGCCCACCAACCCGGCGACGGCGGCCGGCCACCAGGCGGCGGGGACCATCAGCCCCACGATGACCAGGGTGACGAGCCAGCTGAGGATGGCGGCGGGGATCGGCACGACGACCCTCGGGACGGCGTCGCGCAGCTCGTCGACGTCCGCCACCAGCACGGACAGTGTGCCGCCCGAACGGGTCAGCCTCCCCCATTGGCCGGCATGGGAACCGAGGGTGTCCCAGAGCCGCAGCCGCAGGCGGTTGGCCCACCCCAGGACCGCATCATGCGTGTCGAGCCGATCGAGGTAGCGGAACAGCGCGCGGCCGATCCCGAAGAACCGGACCATGACGATCACCGAGAGCAGGTAGAGCACGGGAGGCTGGTAGGCGGCCTGCACGATCAGCCAGCCGGACAGTCCGGACAGCAGCGCGGCGGCCAGCGTGGCGGCGGCGGCCCACAGCACCCCGCCGATGAACCTCCGCTCGGTCAGCGGCAGGATCGCCAGCCACCGCCGCCACCGCCGCCACCGGCCGCGCCACCGGTCCCGGATCCCGGCGGTCGGCGTGCGGTCGGGGCCGTGGGCATCCCGGCCCCGGCCGGCCGCCACCGGGTCCTCGTCCGCGGCGGGGAGACGGCCGGCGGCGCTCGCGGTGGTGGCGGTGGGAGTGGCACGGACGGGAGTGGCGCGCGCGGACCGGTCCCGGTCCGCGCCGAGGACGGTGTCCGCCCGGTCGTGCAGTTCCCGGTCGTGGGAGGCGATGAGCACCAGCGGCCGGGCCCCGGGGACGCTGCGCCCGCCGGGCAGCCGGCCCGCGGCCAGGTCCGTGATCGCCTGGCGGATCCGGGCGGCGTGCCCGGGGTCCAGGTGGGCGGTCGGCTCGTCCAGCACCACGAGCCAGGCCCGGTCCGCCCGGGAGGCCATGAGGCGGACCAGGACCCGCGCCATCCCCAGCCGCCGCCGCTCCCCCGGGCTCAGCTCGTCCGGGTGGCGCCGCGCGTGGTCGGGCAGTCCGCAGGCGGCCAGCGCGTCGAGGAGGCCGGTCTCCCCCAGCTCTCCCGCGGCCTCCGCGTAGAGGGCCAGTTCCCCGCCGACGGTGGGCTCACTGAACTGCGGGTGCTGACCGAGCCAGGCCACCGGCCGCC
>NZ_DAOMPX010000062.1:0-1449 GCF_035445025.1 Citricoccus sp.
TGCCCCCGAAGCCATCGCTTCCCGTGCCCTTGACCACGGGCATGCTCTCCCCGGAGAGCATGGACTCATCCACCGTGCAGCTGTCCGCCTCGACGAAGCGCACGTCGGCGGGCAACCGGTCACCGGCCGTGAGGATGATGATGTCACCGGGCACCACCTCGGAGGCGGGAATCGGCATGCGCCGGCCATCACGACGCACCGTGACCTGGGCGGGCAGGAGCTCCCGGAGCCGCGCGGCGGCCTGGGCTGCCCGTTCCTCCTGGGCGAAGGCGAACACGCCGTTGATCACCACCACGGCGATCACCGCGATCGACAGTTGCGGCATGCCCGCTATCCACGCCAGCCCGGCCGCGCCCCAGAGCAGGACGGCGAAGAAGTGGGTGAACTGGCCCGCGAACCGCCGCCACCCGGGCACCTGATGGATGCGGGGGAGCTCGTTGGGTCCCGACTGCCCCAGCCGCCGGGCAGCCTCTGCCGAGGTCAAGCCCGGAGGTGAGGCCTCACGGTCCGCGGTGTCCATGGGGGAGGGGCCTATCCGCGAGCCCTGCGCCCGGTGCACGGGCCGTGCGTTGAACGCTGCATCGTGATCACGTCAGCCCGGGGTCGTCCACCGTCGGTCCCCGCGGCCTCAGGCGTGCTCGGCGACGTAGGCGATCAGGGAGGCCACGGTGCCGACCCGTCCGTAGTCACCCTCCGGGACGTCCACGCCGGCGTGACGCGCCAGGTGCTCCACCAGGGCCAGGAAGTCCAGTGAGTCCAGCTCCAGGTCCTGACGGAGCCGGGAACGGTCGTCGAGGCCCTGGGTCTCGACGTCGGGGGCCACCTGCGTGATCGCCGCGTACACCGCCGCGCGTGCCTCGTGCTCGTTCATAGGTCCTCCGGTCTCTGCAGCATCTCGTCGACGAGGTCGAGGAAGCGCCCTCCGCGCAGGCCGTCGCTGACGCGGTGGTCGGCCGAGAGGGTGGCGGTGACGGACTGGCGCACCGCGAGCATGCCGTCCTGGGCCCAGGGCCTCTCCCGGACGCGGCCGAAGCCGACGAGCGCCACCTGCGGGGGGTAGATCACCCCGTACACGGTGTCGACGCCGAGGTCGCCCAGTGCGGTGACGGTGAGGGTCGGGTCCGCGATCTCCGCTCGGCGCAGGCGTCCGGCGCGGGCCCGGGTGACGACGTCACGCAGTCGTTCCATCAGCTGGTCCACGGTCAACGTGTCCGCGTCGTGGATCGCCGGGGCGACCAACCCGCCCTCCCGCAGCGCGACGGCGACCCCCAGGTGTACGGCCTGACTGGGGCGGAACCGCGCCTCCGTGTAGAAACCGTTGACCTCCGGCACCTGACGGGCGGCCAGGGCGCAGGCCTTGAGCAACAGTGCCGCCGGGACCAGCCGGGCCGAGACGGGCCGCTGCGCGTTGACCGCGCGCATCCATGCCACGGCGGCCTGCAGGTCGAC
>NZ_DAOMPX010000062.1:1459-11527 GCF_035445025.1 Citricoccus sp.
TCCGACCCGTCGCGGGTGAAGGTGGCCTGTTTGGCCTGCAGGTCGACGGTGGTCCCCAGGTAGTAGTGGGGGATGGTCTTCTTCGAGCGGGACATCAGCGCCCCGATCCTGCGGCGCAGCCCGGTCGCGCGCTGCCCCGTGTCAGGGGGTGCCGGTGCCGGCGCAGTCGCCGGTCCCGGGCCGCGTGGTGCCCCGGGGTGACTCTCGACGTCCGCGGGGGCGTTCCCCCTGACCGCGCGGAGGACGTCCTCTCCCGTGACGGCTCCTCGCGGGCCGGTGCCCGCCACGGTGGTCTGGTCGACGCCGAGCTCACCGGCCAGCCGGCGCGCTTCCGCTCCGTGTCCCCGAAGCTACTGCCAGCCGGCGCGCTCGCGGTGAGATGCGGACCGGCCGGACGGAGCCGGCGTCGGGCCGCTGCCGGGCCGCGGCGCGCTCCACGTCCGTCCGGGTGATGTGACCGCCCCTGCCGGTGCCGGTGATCCGGGTCAGGTCCAGGCCCAGGCCGCGGGCCAGGCGGCGGACCGGTGGTGTGGCCGACGGCGCTCCCGACCCCGGTGGTGGGCTCGTGTGCTCCCGTTCGACACCCGCCTCCGCCGGGGCGGCGGGTGTGCCGGCCGGAGCAGTCACCGGAGGGGCGGTGACGGTGGCCGGCGTGGGCGTGATGCGCGCCATCGGCGCGCCGACGGCGAGCGTCTCACCGGGTGCGGCGAGCAACTCGGCGATGACGCCGTCCTCGAAGGACTCCACCTCCATCACGGTCTTCTCGGTGTCCACGGTGGCCATCACGTCACCCCGGTGGACGTAGTCACCCGGTGTGACCAGCCATTCCACCAGCTTGCCCCGCTCCATGTCCGCCCCCAGCGAGGGCATCCGGAACTCACCCACCGCCGCCCACCGCCTCGCGGGCCGCGGCCACGACCCGCTCCGCGCTGGGCAGGGCGGCCAGCTCGAGGTCACGGGCGTAGGGAATGGGGACCTCGGCGCTGCAGACCCGCGCCACCGGGGCGTCGAGCTCGTAGAAGGCCGACTCGGTGATCCTGGCGCTGATCTCCGCGGAGAGACTGCCGCTGCGCCAGCCCTCGTCCACCACGACGGCCCGGTGGGTCTTGACCACGGTGGCCAGGATCGCCGCGTCGTCCAGGGGGCGCAGCGTCCTCAAATCCAGGACCTCGGCCTCGATACCCTCGGCGGCCAGTCGATCGGCGGCCTCCAGGGTCAGCGGCAACGTGCCGCCGTAGGTGATCAGCGAGACGTCACCGCCCTCACGCCGGACCGCGGCCGCATGGATGTCGACGGGGCCGGCGTCCTCGGCGAGCTCCCCGGACAGGTTGTACAGCGAACCGTGCTCGAAGATCAGGACGGGGTCCGGGTCCTCCAGGGCCGTCCACAGCATCCCCCGGGCGTCCTCCACGGTGGCCGGGGTGAGGATGCGCAGGCCCGGCACGTGGGCGAACCAGCCCTCCAGGCTGTGGGAGTGCTGGGCCCCCAGCTGGCGTCCGGCCCCGGTCGTCATGCGGATCACCAGGGGAACGTTGAACTGCCCACCGGACATGTGCAGCAGGGTCGCGGCGTTGTTCACGATCTGGTCCAGGGCCAGCAGGCTGAAGTTGACCGTCATGATCTCCACGATCGGCCGCATCCCGTTCAGCGCGGCCCCGATGCCGGCCCCCACGAAGGCGGACTCCGACAGGGGGGTGTCACGGACCCGTTCGGGACCGAACTCCTCGAACAGTCCGAGGCTGACCGCGAAGCAGCCGCCGTAGGCCCCGACGTCCTCACCCATCAGGAAGACCCGGTCATCCTGCAGCAGCGCCTCGCGGATGGCGGTGCGCATGGCCTCGCGGTAGGTCGTCTCCATGTCCTCACCGCTCGCTGTAGACGAAGCGTTGCAGGTCGTCCAGGGGCTCGGGGGCCCCCGCCTCGGCGAACCGCACGGCCGCCTCCATCTCCGCGGCCACCTCGCGGTCCAGCGCGTTCCAGTCGTCCTCGGAGAACCGGCCCGTCGCCTCCAGGGAGCGGCGGAGTGACAGGATGGGATCCCGTTCGGTCCAGCGGGCGACCTCCGCCTTGTCCCGGTAGCGTTCGGGGTCGAACATCGAGTGGGCCCGGAACCGGTAGGTGCGCAGTTCCAGGAAGTGCGGGCCGCCGCCGGCCCGCACAGCGTCCACGGCCCGACGGGCCGATTCCTCGACCGCGAGCGCGTCCATGCCGTCGACGCTCCAGGCCGGGAGCTCATAGGCCGCGGCCTTGAGGGCCAGGTCCGTCTGGGACTGGGACCGGGCCAGCGCCGTGCCCATGGCGTAGAGGTTGTTCTCGCAGCAGAAGAGCACGGGCAGCCGCGACAGCGCGGCCAGGTTCAGGCTCTCGTGGAACTCGCCCTCGGCGGCCGCGCCCTCGCCGAAGAAGCATGCCGTCACCCGGGCCCGTCCGGCCATCCTCTCCGCCAGGGCCATGCCGACCGCCAGGGGCAACCCCCCGGCGACGATCGCATTGCCGCCGTAGAAGTGCGTGGCCGCGTCGAACAGGTGCATGGAACCACCCCGTCCGCGGCAACAGCCCTGCACGTGGCCGTACATCTCGGCCAGGATCGCTCCGGCCGGGACGCCGCGCAGCAGCGCGTGTCCGTGTTCACGGTAGGTGGCCACCACGGCGTCCTCGGGGCCGAGCGCGGACATGATGCCCGCCGCCACGGCCTCCTCGCCGATATAGACGTGGAGGAACCCCCGGATCCTCGCCGCGCTGTAGAGCTCGACGCACTGTTCCTCGAGACGGCGGACCCGCAGCATCTGGCGCAGCAGGTGTCCAGCGGCCTCGGGGACGCCCGGCGACCCGGTGGGTGGCGTGCGGTGGGTCATCCCTGTACCTCCACGGTCGATACGTCGCCCTCTGGCAGGCCCAGTTCGCGGGCCCTGAGCAGCCGGCGCAGGATCTTGCCGCTGCGGGTCCGGGGGAGCGAGGGCGTGAAGTCCAGGAGTCGCGGTGCCACGGCGGGGCCCAGCCGCCGGCGGGCGAAGCCGATGATGTCCCTGCGCAGGTCATCGCTGGGGTCGTGGCCCGGACGCAGCTCGACGAAGGCCTTCACCACCTCACCGGCGACCGCGTCCGGCAGGCCGATGACCCCGGCCTGGGCCACGGCGTCGTGTTCCATCAGCAGGCTCTCGACCTCGAAGGGGCCGATCAGGTGACCGGAGGACTTGATCACGTCATCACCGCGGCCCACGAACCAGTAGTAACCGTCGGCGTCACGGCGGGCCAGGTCGCCGGTGAGGTACCACCCGGCCACGAAACACCTGCGGTACCGCTCCTCCTCGCCCAGGTACCCGCGGAACATGGACGGCCACCCCGGTCGCAACGCCAGTTCGCCCACGGTGTCCGCGTCGTTGACCAGGGTGGCCCGGCCACCGCGCAGCACCGGCTCACCGTGCTCGTCCCGCGCGATGAGGGCCGCCTCGACACCGGGCAGGGGCCGTCCCATGGAGCCGGGACGGATGGGCAGGGCCGGCAGGTTGGCGATCATGATGCCCCCTGTCTCGGTCTGCCACCAGTTGTCGTGGACGGGATGACCGAGGACCTGCCGGCCCCAGACGACCACTTCCGGGTTCAGCGGTTCCCCGACGCTGGCCACGAACCGCAGCGCGGACAGGTCCTGGCCGCGGGCGGCCTCGTCGCCGGCCTTCATGAGCATCCGCAGCGCTGTCGGGGACGTGTACCAGACCGTGACCCGGTGCTCCGCCAGGATCCGGTACCAGCGCAGCGGATCCATCTCCTCCTCGTCCACGACGGTGGTGATGCCGTGGACCAGCGGGGCGATGATGCCGTAGGACATGCCCGTGACCCACCCCGGGTCCGCGGTGCACCAGTAGACGTCCTCCGGGTGCAGGTCCAGGGCGAAACGCCCCGTGGCGTGGTGTGCGACCACCGCCTCGTGGACATGGACGGCCCCCTTGGGCCTGCCGGTGGTGCCGCTGGTGAAGTGCAGCAGGGCCATGTCCTCCGCCCGCGTCCTGGCGGTGCTCCCATAGGGTGGCGCCCGGTGCATGAGGTCCTGCAGGTCCAGGGTGCCCGGTTCCGCGTGGCCGTCGGCGTCCACGAGCAGGACGTGCCGGAGTCCGGGCAGCGCCGCGCGGACCGGGGCGACCTTCTTGCGGTACAGGGCGAGGGTGGTCACCAGCACGCGGGCGTCGCCGAGCTCCAGGCGCATCCGCACCGGTTCCGGGCCGAACGCGGAGAACAGCGGGCAGAAGACACCGGCGTGCTTCAGCGTCCCCAGCACGGACGCGTACAGTTCCGGTCGGCGCCCCATCAGGGAGAACACCCGTTCCCCGGCGCCGACGCCCAGGCCCCGGAGCACACTGGCGAAGCGATCCACGACCTCGGCCAGGGCGCTGTAGGTCAGCGACCGGACGTCGCCGTCCGGACCGACGAACCGCAACGCCTCGTGGCCGGCACGCGCACCCGCCGCATGACGCTCGACGGCCTCGTAGGCGATGTTCAGGCCTCCACCCGGCACGCCGGACAACTGCTGGCGGGCCTGCTGCCAGCTGAAGCCGGCGCAGGCCGCGTCATAGTCCTCGAGGTTGGGCCGCACGGTCCAGGACAGGGGGTCCTTGGGGATCTCCTGCCATCGCGTGACCGGCCCGGGTGGTGCAACCATGGTCTGGACGGCTTTCCGAAGCAGAACGGGAACTGGCAGACGGTGGGACTGTCCTGGTCCATAGGGTGGGGGCTGGGATGCGCCGCGTCAAGGTTCCGCGTCGACCCGTCAGGATCGGTCCCCGGTGGTGTCCGCGGGCGGTGCCGGTGGTCTCGGCGCCAGGGGGATGACCGTGCGGAACTTCCCGCCGGGACCCTGCTCGGGCGGCTCGGTGTCCTGCTCCACCGTCACGTCCGGCAGGCCCAGGTCGGTCAGCAGCCCGGTGAGCCCGGCCAGCGCCGACGCCCAGGCCTGGACGGGATCGGCACCGGGGGCCGGCAGCAGGCGCAGCGACAGGCTGGTGGGAGTGGTCCGGAGCACCTGGAACAGTTCCACCCCGGGGATGCGGTCGATGACGGTGCCCAGGGCCAGCGGCGGCACCGCGATCACGTCCTCGCCGCTCGCCGTGCGGAAGGTCAGGACATCCGAGGCCCGCCCCTGGACGCGTATCGCCGGGGACGGATTGCCGCAACGGCAGCGGTCCGGACTCACCAGCAACCGGTCGCCGACGTCGTAGCGGATGACCGGTTGGACCCGGTTGGCGAGGTTGGTCATCAGCACCGTGTGCGAGACGACTCCCGGCGGCACCGGGCGGTGCTCGGCGTCCACCGGCTCGACGATCACCCAGTCCTCCAGCAGGTGCAACCAGCCCTCCGCGCAACCGGACGCGGCGTAACCGGACTCCGTGCACCCGTAGACCTCCCGCACCGGCGCGCCGAAGGCCCGCCCGATCCGGATCCGTTCCTCGGACGTCAGGCCCTCGGCGGTGCTGAGCACGAGCACCGGACTCACCCGCAACCGCCCCGCCTCCTGCTCGGTGGCCAGCAGGCGTAGCATGCTCGCATAGCCCCCCAGCAGGAGCGGGCCGAACCCGTTGAGCTCGGCCACCACCTCGGGCAGGGGACGGTGGATGGACAGTATCCTCAGTCCCCGGTGGCGTCGCGGTCTCTCCCGCTGCTCGCGGGTGCTGGCCGCCACGGACAGGAAGTGCCCGCCGGTGGCGACGACCCCCGCGAACCGCCCTCCGTGGACCATCAGTGCCAGCACCTGGCGCGCCGACAGCCAGTCCTGGGTCAGTTGGGCCATCAGTCCGGAGGTCGCGGCCCAGTAGCGGTCGTCCAGCACGAACATCCCCCGGGTGCCGGTGGTGCCGGCCGTGGTAGCCACGAGGTACTGGCCGAGGAATCGCTCCCCGATCCGGGCCGGGTCCGCCACGAAGGCCTCCACCGCCTCTCGGGTGACCGCCGGGTCCGTGGCGACCTCGTCGAAGTTGCGCATCAGCGCGGTCTTGTCCGACACCGGCAACCGGGTGACCTCCTCAAGGGGGTCCGGTAGGCCCCGGTAGAGCCGCCGATAGTAGGTGGAGTGCTGCCGGGCATAGGCCACCAGTTCGGCCAGCCGCTCCCGCTGGCGGGCATGCAGCGCCTCGGTCCCCTGCCGATGTGCCCGGCGGGCGTCCCACCAGACCCGCAGCGTGTCGCCGCGCCGGCCACGCAGCACCCGAGTCCCCGGCGTTCCCATGAGGCCACTGTAGGAAACGTCGTGCTCGCCGGGACAGGTTCGGGGCACCCCGGGTGCCCGGTCCTCGACGCCGGCTGCCCGGCACCTCGTCCGCCGGCTCTGGTCCGGCCCGCGGCAGGCTGGGATGATGGCGCCATGGGCACGCCTCGACCGGCCCCGGAGGACCGGCCCGCGGACCGGGAACCGGCCCGCCTCGATCGCAGTCCGTTCGCCCGGTACGCACAGAGGTTCGACCGGCCGCTGGACACCGTCCCGGACCTGCTCCGGGGCGGCGCCGATCCCGTACGCACCGCCGCAGGGCTCCGCGTGCCCGCAGCGGCAGTGCGGGGACCGGCAACGTTCTTCGCGGACTACTCCGCGCCCCGGGCTCCACGGCACGTCCGCCTCTGCGGCGCTGCCGCCTGTCGCGCCGCCAGCGGCGGGACGCACGTGGCCGAAGTGGAGGCGGGACTGGGCGTCGCGGTGGGCTCGCGCAGCGCGGACGGCTCGGTGTCGATCCAGGAGGTTCGGTGCCTCGGCTACTGCTACGGCGGTCCGGCGGCCCTCGACGGCGATGAGCCCTGCGCCGGGGCCGACGTATCGGCCCAGCTGCAGGGACTGTCTCCTCGTCGCGATCCTGTGGCGGAGGTCCACAGCCGCAGCCGGACGCCGGTGGTGACGGCGGGACTGCTCGGCGCGGGCGAGCCCTGGGCGGTCTGGCCCACCGTGGTCTCCACGGGGTCTCCGGACGCCGTGCTGGCTGAGGTCGCGGCCGCCGGGCTGACCGGGCGCGGTGGAGCCGGCTTCAGCACGGCACGCAAGTGGCGGGCGGCCCGCGCCCGGCCGGGCCCGCGCGTCGTCGTGGCCAACGGGGACGAGGGCGATCCCGGTTCGTACGTCGACCGCCTGCTGATGGAGGGGGACCCGCACCGGCTGCTCGAGGGACTCGCCCTGGCCTGCTTCGCGACCGGTGCGGCCACCGGGATCGTGTTCGTCCGATCCGAGTACCCGCGCGCCGTCGAGCGCCTGCGCACGGCGCTCGCACAGGCCCAGGCCGACGGTCACCTCGGCCCCGACGTCCACGGCAGCGGTGTGGACCTGCACGTCCGCGTGGCCGTCGGTGCAGGGTCCTATGTGTCCGGGGAGGAGACCGCCCTGCTGAACGGCCTCGAGGGACTGCGGGGGGTGGTGCGCCCACGGCCGCCGTACCCGGTGGACCGGGGACTCTCCGGCCGGCCCACGGTGGTCAACAACGTCGAGACGCTCGCGGCGGTTCCCTGGATCATCCAGCACGGCGGCGCCGCCTACGCCGCCATGGGCGCGCCGGGACAGCCCGGCACGCTGGTCGTGTGCCTCTCCGAACGGTTCGCGCGTCCGGGTGCCTACGAGGTCGAACCGGGCATCTCCCTGCGGCGGGTGGTCGAGGACCTCGGCGGTGGACTGCGCCAGGGGGCGGTCCTGCGGGCGCTGCAGGTCGGTGGCCCGTTGGGGGGCTTCCTGTCCCCGGCGGAACTCGACACCCCGCTGACGGACGCCTCTCTGGCCGAACGTGGTGCAGCCCTCGGCCATGCCGGAGTCGTGGCCTTCGACGAGCGGCTCACCGGTGAGGAGGTGCTCGCCCACCTCTGGGCGTTTGCCGAGACGGAGAGCTGCGGCCAGTGCTCACCCTGCCGGGTGGGCAGCCGGCTGGGCCGCCTGCTCGCCGCAGAACACGTCGCGACCGACGACCCGTCACCACGGGTCCGGGTGCTGGAGACCATGTCCGAGGCCAGCCTCTGCGCCTTCGGCCGCCGTGTCCCAGCCGCCGTGCGCGGTCTCGTCCGGGTCTACGGCCTCCGGGGGTGGACGTGATCTGGTTGTCCGTGGACGGGACCGGCGTGGACGTTCCTGCCGGCGCGACCCTGCTCGACGCGATCCGGGCCCTGGGCCGGACCGTTCCGACGCTCTGCCACGATGACCGGCTCACCCCGGTGGCCTCGTGCCGCACCTGCCTGGTCGCGGTGACCGGTCGGGGGCTGGTTCCGGCCTGCAGCTCTCCTGCCCAGGCCGGCATGGAGGTCTCCACCGAGCAGGCCGCCCCGGCCCGCCGGAACGCACTGCAGATCATCGTCGCCGGCCTGCCGCCCCGCGCCCTGGACGTGCCGGCGGACCGCAGCGAACTGGTCCGCCAGTGCGAGGCGCTCGACGTGGCGCCGCTCGACGTGCCCGAGCCCCCGGCCCACCGCGGCACCGATCACTCCCACCCCTACGTCAAGCTCGACCGGGACCTGTGCATCGCCTGCGGAAAGTGCGTCCGGGCCTGCGCCGAGGTGCAGGGCACGTTCGCCCTCACGCTGACCGGGCGCGGACCGGACACCGTCGTCGCCCCTGGCCGGGGGGACAGCTGGGCCACGTCCGACTGCGTCTCCTGCGGGGCCTGCGTGGATGCCTGTCCGACCGGTGCGCTCTCCGAGCCCGGCCTGCTGGACCCGCGGCCCCTGGAGCGCCGCACCCGGACCACCTGTGGTTTCTGCGGGGTGGGGTGCACCCTCGACGTCCTCACCCGGGGGAACGAGATCGCCACGGTACAACCGGTCACGGACGGGGCACTGAATCGCGGCCACGCCTGTGTCAAGGGACGCTTCGCCCACGGTTTCCTGACCTCGCCCGAGCGGTTGCAGACCCCCCTGGTCCGCCGGGACGGCGCACTGGTCCCCGCCACCTGGGACGAGGCCATCGGCCACGTGGCACGGCAACTGTCCCGGGTGCGGGGCTTCGACCCCGACGCCTTCGCGGTGATCGCCTCGGCCCGGGCCACCAACGAGGAGAATTACCTGGTCCAGAAGTTCGCCCGGACGGTGATGGGCACCAACAACGTCGACAACTGCGCGCGGGTCTGCCACGCGCCCTCGGCCTCGGGCCTGGTGGCCTCGTTCGGCCTGGGTGGCGGCACCAACCCGTTCGAGGACGTGGACCACAGCGACACCATCATGCTGGTCGGGGCCAACCCCACCCACGCGCACCCGGTGGTCGGGGCACGGCTGCTCCAGCGGGTGATCGACGGCGCCCGCCTCATCGCCATCGATCCGCGCCGGACGCCCCTCGCCCGGCACGCGGACATCCACCTGCGGCCCACTCCCGGGACCAACGTCGCGCTGTTCCACGGCATCGCCCACGTGCTGATCCGTGACGGTCTGGTGGACCAGGCATTCCTGCGCTCCCATACCGCCGGGTACGACGAGTTCCGCGCCCTGCTGGCGCAGTATCCGCCGGAACGGACCGCTGCGATCACCGGGGTTCCCGTCGGGCAGCTGGAGGGGGCGGCCCACCTGTACGGTGAGTCCCGGACCCCGATGATCTTCTACGGGCTCGGTGTCACCGAACACCTCCATGGCACCGACGGTGTCCGCGCACTGGCCAATCTGGCCCTGCTCTGCGGGGCGGTCGGTCCCGGAGGCGGAGGCGGCATCAACCCCCTCCGGGGACAGAACAACGTCCAGGGTGCCAGTGACATGGGTGCACTGCCGGACATGCTGCCCGGATACCAGAAAGTCGCGGATCCCCGTGCCCGGATGCGCTTCGACGAGGCCTGGCAGGCGGGCGTCCCGGACCGGCCCGGGCTGCGGATGCCGCAGATGTTCGAGGCCGCCCGTTCGGGAGCGCTGCAGGCCCTGTGGGTGATCGGCGAGGACGTGCTTTCCACCGCGCCGGACAGCGGCGCCGTCCGAGCCGCGCTCGACGCCTGTCCTCTGGTGATCTGCAGCGACCTGTTCCTGAGCGCGACCGCCGAGGCCTCCGACGTCGTCCTGCCGGTGGCGGCGTGGCTCGAGAAGGACGGCACCTTCGTCAACTTCGACCGTCGCTTCCAGCGGGTACGGCCCGCGGTCGACGCCCCC
>NZ_DAOMPX010000063.1:0-11513 GCF_035445025.1 Citricoccus sp.
GGGGGCGGGCGCCTCGGCCTTCGGCGCGGGCGCGGCGGCGCCGGCGTCATCGCCCGACAGGCGCGCGATCGGGGTGTTGACCTTCACGTTCTCGGCCCCTTCGGGAACGAGGAGTTCCAGCACCTCGCCCTCGTCGACGGCCTCGACCTCCATGGTCGCCTTGTCGGTCTCGATCTCGGCGATGACGTCGCCGGCCTTGACCGTGTCGCCGACCTTGACGTGCCACTTGCTCAGCACGCCCTCCTCCATCGTCGGAGACAGGGCGGGCATCAGGATATCGGTCATTGCACGCTCCCTGACGGGTCCGACTGTTCGGTGACGGTCTGGATGTTCTGCGCCTTGATCGCGTCGCTGAGGCCGGAAAGGATCTGGTTGTAGGCGGTCCGCTGGTCCATGCCGTGGCGCACGCTGTAGCCGTGGGCCATGTGGTTGGCGGCGTAGGCCAGCATGCGGCCGAACATGGCCGGGTCGCTGAAGGCCGGCTTGATGGACATCACCGGCTCCTTGTTCGACCACCACATGCGCAGGATCTCGATGGCCTCGGCGTCGGCGGCGACGCTGTCCGGCGTCTTCAGCTGGTGCTCCTCGCGCTCGCTCATGCCATCACCTGCTTGACCGCGGCGATGATCTTGTCGACGCCCGGCAGGGACAGGGCTTCAAGGTTGGCGGCGTACGGCAGAGGCACGTCCTCCTGGCAAACCCGCAGGGGCGGCGCGTCGAGGTAGTCGAAGGCGTGTTCGATGACCCGCGCCACCACCTCGGCGCCGACGCCCATCGGGCCCCAGCCTTCCTCGGCCGAGACCAGCCGGCTGGTCTTCTTGACGCTCTCCACCACGGTCTCATGGTCCAGCGGGCGCAGGGTGCGCAGGTCGACGACCTCGCAGCTGATCCCCTCCTCCGCCAGCTTTTCGGCCGCCTGCAGGGCGAAGCCGACCATGCGGCTGTGGGCGGTGATGGTGACGTCGGTTCCCTCACGGCGGACCTTGGCCTTGCCGATCGGCACCACCCAGTCGTCGACGTCGGGCACGTCGAACTCCAGGCCGTACATCATCTCGTGTTCGAGGAAGACGATCGGGTTGGGGTCGCGGATCGCCGCCTTGAGCAGCCCCTTGGCGTCGGCGGCGTCATAGGGCGCGATGACCTTCAGACCCGGGATCTGGGCGTACCAGGCGGAATAGTCCTGGCTGTGCTGGGCCGCGACGCGGCTGGCCGCGCCGTTGGGACCGCGGAACACGATCGGGCAACCCATCTGGCCGCCGGACATGTAGAGGGTCTTGGCCGCCGAGTTGATGATCTGGTCGATGGCCTGCATGCCGAAATTCCACGTCATGAATTCGACGATCGGCTTCAGGCCGGCGAAGGCTGCGCCCACTCCGAGACCGGCGAAGCCGTGCTCGGTGATCGGGGTGTCGACCACGCGGCGGTCGCCGAACTCCTGCAGCAGTTCGCGGCTGACCTTGTAGGCGCCCTGGTACTGGGCGACTTCCTCGCCCATCAGGAACACCGCCTCGTCGCGGCGCATCTCCTCGGCCATGGCGTCGCGCAGGGCGTCGCGGATGGTGGTCTTCACCAGCTTGGCGTCGGCCGGGATTTCGGGATCCTTCAGCTCGACCTTCGGACCGGTCTCGGTGACGTCCTTCTTCTCCGGCTCGCCGGACTTGTCGGACGGCGCGTCGGGGGCGGGGCAGTTGCGGTGACATGGCCACCACGCTCCCGCGCCGCCGTCGGGTCCGCCACCGGCCGGTGGCGCGGGTGGGGAGGGCATCGCCCCGCCGGTGTGCTGTGGAGTCCCGGTTCGGACCACGGAACGGGCTGGGGTAAGATTGACCCAGCAGTTGTGTGCCTGCCCGGGAGGGATCCCGATCAGGACCCGCGACTGACTACGCGCATGACTGATGCCGGCCACGCGGAGTCCGCTCCGCCCATGGCACGGCAGGTCCCCACCATCGGTCCCGGCGAGCACGTGCGTGCGCTGCCGGGTCAGCGTCGGGGGCGCCGGGTTCGCCCGCAGCCCATGCCAGGGACCGGACCACCACGGCCGGTCGACAACCGACAACCCCTCTAAGGAGCGACATGCCTGTCGTGACCATGCGCCAGCTGCTCGATTCCGGTGTCCACTTCGGACACCAGACCCGCCGCTGGAACCCCAAGATGAAGCGCTTCATCTTCACCGAGCGCAACGGCATCTACATCATCGACCTGCAGCAGTCCCTGTCCTACATCGACCGGGCCTTCGAGTTCGTCAAGGAGACGGTGGCCCACGGTGGCTCCATCCTCTTCGTCGGCACCAAGAAGCAGGGCCAGGAGGCCATCGCCGAGCAGGCCACCCGCGTGGGCATGCCCTACGTGAACCACCGCTGGCTCGGCGGCATGCTGACCAACTTCTCCACGGTCTCCAAGCGCGTGCAGCGCATGAAGGAGCTCGAGGAGATCGACTTCGAGGACGTCGCCGGTTCGGGCCACACCAAGAAGGAACTGCTCCTGCTGCAGCGCGAGCTGACCAAGCTCGAGTCCAACCTGGGCGGTATCCGCAACATGACCCGGACCCCGTCCGCCGTCTGGATCGTGGACACCAAGAAGGAGCACCTGGCCGTGGACGAGGCCCAGAAGCTGGGCATCCCGGTCGTGGCCATCCTGGACACCAACTGCGACCCGGACGAGGTCACCTACCCGATCCCGGGCAACGACGACGCCATCCGCTCCGTCAACCTGCTGACCCGCGTGATCGCCGACGCCGTGGCCGAGGGCCTCATCGCCCGCAACCAGGGCAAGTCCGGCTCCCAGGGCGCCGAGGAGCCCATGGCCGAGTGGGAGCGCGAACTGCTCGAGCAGCACAACGCCCAGCAGGCCGAGGCCGCCGACCAGTCCGCGCCGGCCACCGACCAGTCCGCGCCGGCCACCGAGCAGGCCGCAGAGCAGGACGTCGAGACCGCGGAGGCACCTGCTGCCGAGGCCGCAGAGGCACCCGAGGCCACCGAGGCGCCCGCCGCCGAGGCACCCGAGGCCACCGAGGCCAACTGATCCACCACCGGCCGGTCCCGTACGGGGCCGGCCGGTGTCTGCCCGGGCCCCCCGGGCAGACACCGACAGACCACCACAACACCACTCGGGATAACCCCGCAACAGGTAAGGATGGGTACCGCATGGCGAACTACACCGCAGCTGACATCAAGGCCCTGCGCGAGCGCACCGGCGCCGGGATGATGGACGTCAAGAAGGCACTGGACGAGGCCAACGGCGACGCCGACAAGGCCATGGAGATCATCCGCGTGAAGGGCCTCAAGGGGGCCACCAAGCGCGAGGGCCGCGCGACCGCCGAGGGCCTGGTCGCCGCGACCGTCACCGCCGGCGCCGGCGTCATGATCGAGATCAACTGCGAGACCGACTTCGTGGCCAAGAACGAGAAGTTCATCGAGCTGGGCAACGTCGTCCTCGAGGCCGCCGTCTCCTCCGGCGCGACCGACCTGGACGCCCTGCTGGCCGCTCCGTACAACGGCCGGACCGTGGGGGACCACGTCACCGACGAGGGTGCCATCCTCGGCGAGAAGGTCGTCGTGCGCCGCATCGCCCGCGTGGAGGGCGCCTTCGTGGACGCCTACCTGCACAAGACGTCCAAGGACCTCCCCGCCCAGGTGGGCGTCCTGATGGCCGTCGACTCCGACTCGGACGCGGCCAAGACCGCCGCCCACGACGTCGCCGTGCACACCGCCGCCTACGCCCCGACCTACCTGTCCCGCGAGGACGTGCCGGCCGAGACCGTCGAGAACGAGCGTCGCATCGCCGATGAGACCGCCCGCGCCGAGGGCAAGCCGGAGCAGGCCCTGACCAAGATCGTCGAGGGCCGCCTGACCGGTTTCTTCAAGGAGATCGTGCTGGTGGACCAGCCGTTCGCCAAGGACCCGAAGCAGACCGTCGGCAAGGTCCTCTCCGAGGCCGGCACCGCCGTCACCGGTTTCGCCCGGTTCCGCGTCGGCAACTGACCGACCGGCACACGGCCACGGACCGCGCGCGGTAGGATCGGACCGACCGCGTCGCGGAACGACCTGGAAGGGGGTGGTCACCAGTCACTGGTGGCCACCCCCTTTGTCCTGCCCTATCCGGCACCATTCCGTCGGCGCAAGCCGCCAGCCCCGATGAGCCCAGGAGGCCCGCACATGCAGAGCACCGACCAGCGCACCACCCCGGACATCCGTGACGCGACGTCGTTCAACGAGTCCCGGGACCTGCAGCAGGCCCAGGCCGGCGACACCCACGGGGACCCGGGCCGGACCGGCAAGCGCCGCGTCCTGCTCAAGCTCTCCGGCGAGGTCTTCGGCGGCGGCAAGGTCGGCGTCGACCCGGACACCGTGCGCGGCATCGCCGACCAGATCGCCGGCGCACGCGGCCAGGTCGAGGTCGCCATCGTCGTCGGGGGAGGGAACTTCTTCCGCGGGGCCGAGCTCTCGGAGAACGGCATGGACCGGCGCCGCGCGGACTACATGGGCATGCTGGGCACCGTGATGAACTGCCTGGCCCTCCAGGACTTCCTCGAGCAGGCCGGCGTGGATACCCGCGTCCAGTCCGCCATCCACATGGAGCAGGTCGCCGAACCCTACATCCCGCTGCGGGCCATCCGGCACATGCAGAAGGGCCGCGTGGTGATCTTCGGCGCCGGCACCGGCCTGCCCTACTTCTCCACCGACACCGTCGCCGCCCAGCGGGCCCTGGAGGTCGGCGCGGACGAGGTGCTGATGGCCAAGTCCGGCGTGGACGGCGTCTACACGGCCGACCCCAAGAAGGACCCGGGGGCGCAGAAGTACGAGCACCTGACCTACGACGAGGCGCTGCTGAACGACATCCGCGTGATGGACCAGACCGCCATGACCATGTGCAAGGACAACAAGCTGTCCATGATGGTGTTCGGCATGGAGGGGGACGGCAACGTCACCCGCGCCCTGCTGGGCGAGCGGATCGGCACCACCGTCACCGTCTGAGGCCACCGGCCCCGTCCATCCCCACCGTCCCCCCCCCTCGTCCGGGCCATCCGGTGCCACCGGTGTCCTAGGATTGAGGCCACACCATCCGAACCGAGGAGACAACGTGACGCAGGAAACCCTTCAGGCCGCCGAGGAGCAGATGGAGAAGACCATCGAGGCCACGGGCGAGGACTTCGCCTCGGTCCGCACCGGACGGGCCAACCCCGGCCTGTACTCCAAGGTGATGGTCGAGTACTACGGCTCCTTCACGCCGCTGCAGCAGCTGGCCTCGTTCACCACCACCGACGCCCGGACCCTGCTGATCTCCCCCTTCGACGTCAGCGCCCTGCGGAACATCGAGAAGGCCCTGTCCGACTCGGAGATCGGCGCCAACCCGTCCAACGACGGCAAGGTCATCCGGGTCGTCATGCCGGAACTGACCGAGGAGCGCCGCAAGGAGTACGTCAAGCTGGTCAAGTCCAAGGCGGAAGAGCACAAGGTCTCGCTGCGCAACTCCCGCCGCAAGGCCAAGGAGGCCCTCGACCGGATGGTCAAGGACGGCGAGATCGGTGAGGACGAGGGGAGCCGCGCGGAGAAGGAGCTCGACGCCCTGACCCGCAAGTACACCGAGACCATCGAGGACATGGCCAAGCGCAAGGAAGCCGAGCTCCTCGAGGTCTGAGCGGCACCGCACCCGATGACGTCCGAACCCTCCGCTCCCGCCGGGCCGCGGCCGGTCCCGGACCCGGGACCACCGCAGACCCGGCGGCAGCGGCGGGAACTGGAGGCGGCCCGGGCCCGGAAGGCCAAGGCCGGCCGCAACCTCCCCGCTGCCATCACCGTCGGTGCGCTCCTGCTGGGTGGCGCTCTCGTCGGCCTGATCTGGCTGCCGGTCGTGCTGGCGATCCTCGTGGTCGCCCTGCTGCTGCTGGGCGTCACCGAGACCGCCAGTGCGATCTCCCGGCGCGGCCTGGACGTGCCCCGGATCCCGCTGTGGACCGGTGCCGTGGCGATGCCCCTGGGGGCCTTCGCCGGAGGCGCCGAGGCGCTCGTGCTGGCCCTGCTCGGCACGGTCCTGCTCATCCTGGTCTGGGCCGTCGCGGAGGACCTGCCGGCACGCGGTGAGAGCGTCCTGGTGTCCGTGTTCATCGTGATGTGGGTGCCGTTCCTGCTCTCCTTCGCCGTCGCCCTGCTGCGCCAGGAGCAGGGGAACCTCATGGTGGCCTGCATGCTGCTCATGGTGGTGGCCAATGACACGTTCGGGTACATCGTGGGGGCCTCGTTCGGCCGGCACCCGATGGCCCCGAAGGTCAGCCCCAAGAAGTCCTGGGAGGGCTTCGCCGGTTCGGTGGGCGGGTCCGTGGTGGTCGGGACCCTCGCGGTCCACTTCCTGCTGGACCACCCCTGGTGGATCGGCAGTCTGCTGGGCCTGCTGACGGTCGCCTCCGCCACCGCGGGGGACTTCGCCGAGTCCATGGTCAAGCGCGAGCTGAACATCAAGGACATGGGCTCGATGCTGCCCGGGCACGGCGGGGCCATGGACCGGCTGGACTCCCTCGTGTTCTCCGCCCCGGTCGCCTACATGGTCTTCGCGCTGCCCTTCGTCTGACCCCGGCCGTCCCGCCCTGCCCGGTCTCACCCCCTCCCGTCCCCGCTGGCTACGATGGTCTCGGCACCACGACTTTTCCGGCAGAAGGAGCGCCTCCCCGATGGACCACGGCACGCGGCAGGACACGCAGGGGCTCGCGAGGCGGGTGATGGCCTCGGCCGACCGGCAGCCCTTCGACGTCGTCCCGCCGGACACGTTCGGCTACCACCGGCGCCAGGTCGACCGGTTCATGGCCCGGGCGCGCGTGGCCTATGAGGGCGCCGGGGGCCTGCGGTCCGCGGACATCCGCCGGATCGCCTTCGACGCCGTCAAGGGTGGCTACGCCGCCGACCAGGTCGACGACGTGCTGGACCGCCTCGAGGACGCACTGGCCCAGGCCGAGCGTCAGGAGCGGATCCGCTCCGAGGGCGAGGACGCCTGGTCCGCACGGGTGCAGGGGTCGGTGGAGATCCTCCGCGGACGGTTGCAGCGACCGGACGGGGAACGCTTCCGGCGTGCGTCCCGCGCGGACGCCGCCAGCTACGACGTCGGTGGCGTCGATGCGCTGTGCCGTCGCCTGCTCGCGCGGTTCGAGGGTCAGGATCCCCTGGACGCGAACGAGGTGCGCCGGGCCGTCTTCGCCGCCGCCACGGGTGCCGAGGGATACGACGAGGCCCAGGTCGACGCCTTCCTGGACGCCTCGATCGACGTCCTGACCGTGCTGGACTAGTGCGGGGCTAACCGTCCCCCGCGCCGCCGTCGAGCAGGGACTCGACCAGCGGCACGGTCCGCCACGGGACCAGCTCGGCCATCGCCAGGGAGGTGTCCGCACGCTCCACGCCCTCGATGGCGAGGATGCGGGTGTGGATCCGGAACAGGTCCTCCGCGTTGCGCGCGGCCACCCGGGCCAAGACGTCCGCGGACCCGGTCAGGCCGTGCGCCTGGACGATCTCCGGGATCCGGGTCAGCGCCGCCGTGATCTCCGCCAGTTGCTGCTGGTGCACGTGGACCTGCACGAACGCGGTCAGCGGGTGCCCCAGGGCCGTCAGGCTGATCCGCCGTTCGAACGGGAGGAACACGTCCTCGGCGGTGAGTCGGGCCAGCCGCGCCTGCACCGTGTTGCGGGACAGCCCCAGGTACTGGGCCAGGGCCACGGTGGTGGCGTCCGGCATGTCGGACAGTGCGGCCAGGATCCGCAGGTCGGTGGTGTCCAGAGTGCGCATCATGCTCACGTTCTCACGGGTGTCGGGGGCGAAACGCGGGCAGGTTGCCCACTGCGCTGATCATATCTTGTGCACCCCTCGCAATGTGATTAGCATCACAACTCACGGCGGCCGACATCCAGGCCGCATCCACGGCGAGGGCCATCACCGACCCAGTGACGGGCCCGATCGAGGAGGACCCCCATGGGAACGGTCAGTCTGAACACCCCGCCCACCGGCATGCCGCACGTGCCCGAACCGGACCTGCACCAGGTCCTGACGCCGGAGGGCCACCGCCGTCCGGACCATGACCTGGACCCCTGGCTGGAGGACGTGACCGCGACCATGCTGGCGGGGCTGCACCGGGACATGACGGTGATCCGCCGCCTGGACACCGAGTGCACCCACCTGCAGCGCCAGGGCGAGCTGGCCCTGTGGCCGCCGCTCCTGGGGCAGGAGGCCTCCCAGGTCGGTTCCGCTGCGGCGCTGCACCGTGAGGACTACGTGTTCCCCTCCTACCGGGAGAACGGGGTGGCCTACCTGCGGGGCGTCGACCCGCTCGGACTGGTCCGGCTGTGGCGTGGTTCCACCTACGCCGGCTGGAATCCGGCCGAGACCAACCTGGCCGCCCAGCAGATCATCATCGGCGCCCAGTCCCTGCACGCCGTCGGTTACGCCATGGGCCTGCGCCGGGACCACTCCGAGGCGGCCGCGATCAGCTACTTCGGGGACGGCGCCACCAGCCAGGGCGACGTCAACGAGGCCATGGTCTTCGCCGCGAGCTACCACGTCCCGGTCGTCTTCTTCTGCCAGAACAACCACTGGGCCATCTCGGAGCCCGTCACCCTCCAGGCGAGGCGGCACATCGCCGACCGCCCCTGGGGGTTCGGCATCCCGGCCATGCGCGTGGACGGTAATGACGTGCTGGCCGTGCTGGCCGCCACCCGCCGTGCCCTGGAGCGGGCCCGCAACGGCGGCGGCCCCACCTTCATCGAGGCGGTCACCTACCGCATGGGACCGCACACCACCGCCGACGACCCGACCCGCTACCGCTCGAAGGACGAGGTCGAGGCCTGGCGGGCCAAGGACCCCATCGACCGGGTGGAGGCCCACCTGGCCGCCACCCTGACGGACTCCGACCGGGACGCCCAGGGCGGGCCCCTGACGATCGAGGTGGTCCGCGCGGCGTCGGCGGCGGCCGCGGACGAGATGGCCGCCGCCCTGCGGACCGGCCTGGCCGGGCTGGTCGACCCGGGTCCCGAGGCGCTCTTCGAGCACGTCTACGCCGAGCCCCACCACGAGCTGGCCCGCCAGCGCGAGCACTATCGGCTCTACCTGGCCCAGTTCGACGGCGAGCAGCTGGAGGCGGGGACCCGATGAGCGCGCAGGAGATCACCTTCGGCAAGGCCATCACGGCGGGCCTGCGGGCCGCCCTGGCCGAGGACGAGAAGGTCGTGCTGATGGGGGAGGACATCGGCACCCTCGGCGGCGTCTTCCGCATCACCGACGGGCTGATGCAGGAGTTCGGGCCGGACCGGGTGGTGGACACCCCGCTGGCCGAGTCCGGGATCATGGGCACCGCCGTGGGACTGGCCTACCGGGGCTACCGGCCCGTGGTGGAGATCCAGTTCGACGGTTTCGTCTACCCCTCGTTCGACCAGATCGTCTCCCAGGTCGCCAAGACGTACTACCGCACCCGCGGCGCCGTGCCGATGCCGGTGACCATCCGGATCCCCTTCGGCGGCGGCATCGGGTCTCCGGAGCACCATTCCGAGTCCCCGGAGGCGTACTTCGTGCACACCGCCGGGCTGCGCGTGGTCTCCCCGTCCACGCCGCAGGAGGGTTACGACCTGATCCGGGCGGCCATCGCCAGCAACGACCCCGTGGTCTACCTCGAGCCCAAGCGCCGCTACCACGACCGCGGGCCGGTGGACCTCTCGGCCCCGCTCCGGCCCATGGGGCCGGCCGCGGTCGCCGCCGAGGGCACGGACGTCACGCTCGTTGCCTACGGTCCCCTGGTGAAGACCTGCCTGCAGGCCGCCGAGGCCGCCGCGGCCGAGGGCATCTCGATCGACGTCATCGACCTGCGTTCGCTCTCGCCCGTGGACTACGGGCTGATCGAGGCCTCGGTGCGCCGGACCGGACGACTGGTGATCACCCACGAGGCCAGCCGGACCGGGGGCCTGGGCGCGGAGATCGCCGCCACCGTGACCGAACGCTGCTTCCACTGGCTGGAGCACGCGCCGGTACGCGTCACGGGTTTCGACATCCCCTACCCTCCGGCCAAGCTGGAGCACCACCACGTCCCGGACCTGGACCGGATCCTGGATGGCGTGGACCGGGCCCTGGGCCGGGCCAATTCCCTGGACTCGATCGACCCGTTCGCGCCACCCACGCCGCTGGCCGCCGACGGAACGGAGCGTGGCTGAGATGCTGAAGGTCTTCAACCTGCCCGACCTGGGCGAGGGGCTCACCGAGTCCGAACTGCTGGACTGGAAGGTCTCGGTCGGCGATTCCGTCACCGTCAACCAGGTGCTCGCCGAGGTGGAGACGGCCAAGGCCGTCGTCGAGCTCTCGAGTCCCTTCGAGGGCACCATCACCGCCCTGCACGGTGAACCCGGTGCGGTGGTGGCCGTGGGGGCACCCATCGTGTCCTTCGACCTGCCGGGGGAGCCCGGGCAGGACGGGCCCGACGGCGCCGCCCCCGCCCGCTCCGACGGTCGCGTGCCCACGCTGGTCGGCTACGGCGCCGCCGCCGAGGGGGCCGGGCGCCCGGCTCGCCGGGCCCGGGCCGCCCAGGCGGTCCCAGCGGGGTCGGGGGCCCCGGCGCGTCCCTCCGCCGGCACCGGCGAACGGCCCCGCGCCACCCCGCCGGTGCGCAAGCTGGCCAAGGACCTGGGGCTGGAGCTGGCGGCCGTCCCGGGCACCGGGCCCGGTGGGGCCGTGACGCGTGACGACGTGACCCGGGCCGCGGAGCCCGGCCGCACGGTGGAGTCCGGCCGCACGGTGGAGCCCGGCCGCACGGTGGAGCCCGTGCCCGCCGCCGTGCGGACCCTGGGCGGACGGCCCCGCACGGAGGAGGAGGCCATCCGCTCCGTGCGCAAGGCCACGGCCGCGGCCATGACGGCGAGCGCCTTCACCGCGCCCCACGTGACGGAGTTCCTCACGGTGGACGCCACCGAGTCCCTCGAGCTGCTGGAGTCGCTCAAGGGCCACCGGGACTTCCGTGAACTGAAGCTGACCCCGCTGACCCTGGTGGCCCGGGCAGCCTGCCTGGCCCTCGAACGCACCCCGGGACTCAATGCCCGGTGGGACGGGGAGAACGGGCGGATCATCCGGCAGAACTACGTCAACCTGGGCATCGCGGCGGCCACGCCGCGCGGACTGATGGTCCCCAACGTCAAGGACGCCCAGGCGCTGGACCTGGCCGGGCTGGCCCGCGAGGTGGCCGCACTGACCGGGGCGGCGCGCGAGGGGGCACTCACCCCGGATCAGCTGACCGGCGGGACGTTCACGCTGACGAACGTCGGGGTGTTCGGGGTGGACGCGGGGACGCCGATCATCAATCCGGGCGAGGCGGGGATCCTGGCGCTGGGCCAGGTGCGCAGGATGCCGTGGGAGCACCGCGGCGAGATCGCGCTGCGGCAGGTCCTCACGCTGTCCCTGTCCTTCGACCACCGGCTGGTGGACGGTGAACAGGGCTCACGGTTCCTGGCGGACGTGGGTGCGGTCCTGCAACAACCGGGCATGGCCCTCGCGCTGTTCTAG
>NZ_DAOMPX010000064.1:0-11070 GCF_035445025.1 Citricoccus sp.
CCATGCTGACCCCCACCGCGCGCGGCCCGCTCAGCGAGTGCGTCCTGGAGTCCCTGCGCACCGGGGACACCTCCCGGGCGGCCGACGCCCCGGACGCCGGCAGTCCCGAGGACGCCCAGATCACCCTGTGGGCCCTGTACGAGCAGCACTACCGGGGCTTCGAGGACGTGGCGGGCGACCTGGAGTGGGACCCGCAGCTGATCGCGGTGCGACGGCGCCTCGAGCAGGACTTCGAGCGGGAGCTCCGCGCCCGGACCCCCGGGGTGCCCGAGCCCGGGAACTTCGCCGAGGACTTCTTCGCGTTCGTCGCCGACCACGACGGCCCCTCGCTGGCGGCCCACATCCACCGCTCCGCATCCGAGGAGCAGGTGCGGGAGTTCCTGCGTCACAAGTCGATCTACCACCTGAAGGAGTCGGACCACACCACGTGGGTCATCCCCCGCCTGTCCGATACCGTCAAGGCCGCCGTGATGGAGTTGCAGTACGACGAGTACGGGGGTGGCAACCCGCACCGGTTGCACGCCCACCTCTTCGCCCAGGGCCTGACGGCCAGCGGCCTGTCGGCCGAGTACGGCGCGTACATCGACGAGGTCCCGGTCGAGGTCCTCGAGCAGAACAACGTGATGTCCCTGTTCGGGTTGAACCGGCGACTCCGTGCGGCCTCGCTCGGCTTTCTGACCGCCTTCGAGGCCACCAGCTCTTCGCCGTCGCGCAAGATCGCCGGCGGGCTGGAGCGCCTGGGCTTCCCTGCGGAAATGGTCGAGTACTACACCGAGCACGTCGAGGCCGACGCGGTGCACGAGCAATTGGCCGTCCGCACGATCTGCGGGGCCCTGCTGGCCGAGGAGCCCTCCCTGCACGAGGACGTCTTCTTCGGCGCGTGGACCAGCCTGGACCAGGACGACCGCTACGCCCAGCGCATGCTCGGCGCGTGGGCCTCATGAGCGACGAACCGGGCAGGCTGCCGGGCCAGGGGCCGGGCATGACCCCGGGCCACCCGGACGTGATCTTCTGTCCGGGAGGCCCGATCCTGCTCCGCGGCGATCACGTGGTGCAGGACGAGGACGGCAACGAATATCAGACCACCCGGCCCGTCAGCGCCGTCTGCCGCTGCGGCGGTTCCGCCATCAAGCCGTGGTGTGACGGCACCCACAAGGTGATGCGCAGGCGCCCCGGCCGCTGACCGGCGCACCGACCGGCCCGCCGGGCAGCCTGAGGGGTCAGCGGGTGAGCCGCACGACCACCCCGCGGTCGAAGACGCGGGTCTCGACCGCGCTGACCGCACCGTCGGACCGCTGCCCCGCATAGGCGGCGATCAGCTCGGCCTGGGCGGTGTTGCCAAGCTGGAGCAGTGCGGAGCCCCCGCCGGCCAGGTGACCGACGATGAGGTCGGCGCACGTCCGCGCGAGGTCCAGGCCGTCGTCGCCGCCGTCGATCGCCAGGACGGGGTCCGCCGGGAACCGCGAGGTCTCCGCCGAGCGCACCCACGGCGGGTCCGCGATGATCAACGGGAACCGTTCGTCCTCACCGAGCGCCTCATCGATCCGGGCCAGCCGGAACTCGACGCGGGAACCCAGCCCGTTGGCGGCCGCATTCGCCACCGCGAACTCCCGGGCCACCGGGTTGACGTCGACCATGACCAGGTCGCGGTCGCCCTCGCGCACGGCGCCCAGTCCGATGTGCCCGACGCCGGCGCACAGTTCCAGCACCGGACCGGCGGGAGCGTCGGGGAGCAGTTCGGCCGCCCACTGCGACTGCGCCTCGGTCCACGGCCTGGGCTCGAGCACCCGGTGGTCGTAGGCGATGGAGAGCCCACAGAAGGTCAAGCGCGAGGCCGCCGCCGGCGACGGGTCGGAAACCTGGTTCATCACGCCACCCGGGCGAAGTCGAGAGTGCTCATCCATCTCATGATGTCAGACCGGGTCGGCGCTCCCCACCGGGAACCCGACACTGGCAGACCGCGGCGGATCTCGACGGATCTCACCGCCCGAACCCATCGCGCCGACCAGGAATCATCGCAGGATGGACGCATCAGGCCGGGAGGACCCGGGGAAATGTCCATCCTGGAATGAATCACCGTCTGAAGACGGGGCGCCCCATCCTCTCCCCCTGGCAAGGCATCAACCCGGTTGCGGATACGGCGTATCGCCGCGCTCCAGCATGCCGATCAGCTTCGCCACCCTGTTGGCCCGGCTGGCCGGGCTCGGCGCGGTGAGGACCCGGTGCAGGACCGCGTACCTGTTCTGGCCGTTCAGGGTGGCAAAGGTCTCCGCGGCCCGCGGCGACTCCTCCAGGGCTACGGCTAGGTCCTCGGGCATCTCGGCGGTCGCCGGGCCGGCATAGGCACGCTCCCACCGGCCGTCGGCCCTGGCGCGTTCGATCTCGGCCTGGCCGCGTGGTCGCATCCGGCCCGCCTCGGTGAGCGCCTGCACCTTGCCGATGTTGCGCTGCGACCAGAGCGAGGCCTTGCGCCGAGGGGTGAACCGCTGCCGGTAGGTCTGCGCGTCGACAGACTTCGCCTGCCCATCGATCCAACCGCTGCACAGTGCCTCGTCGAGGGCCTGCGCATAGGTCAGGGACGTCGGCGCGGTGGTCCCCTTCTTGGCCAGCAGCAGCCAGACCCCGTCCGCTTCCGACTCGTGCTCGTCCAGCCAGGCCCGCCAGGCGGCGGCGTCCGGCACGATGAGCGTCTCCGGTTCTCTGGTCATGGTTCCTCCGCATCCTCCCACCAGGCCGCCTGGAGTGCGAGATCCCCCGCCAGGTTGCCCTCCCCCGTGCGCCCGGCCCGTTCGGCCCCGGTGGTCCGCGCGTAGGCTTCGATCATGGAGCGCACCGAGGACGGCCGGTACATCGTGGTGGACGGCCGCAAGTGGCGCGCCACCGACCCCGAGCTGCGCGAGGAGACCGCCGCCCGCCTGCGCTCGCACCTGGGCAGGGCGCGCTCGGCGGTGCGCACGGCCGGGGACGAGAGCGCGAAGCGGGCCGCCCGGGACCGGGTCCAATTGGCCAAGGAGGGCCTCGGTGAGCGCGGTGACGCGTGGTGGGACCTCGAGGTGCCCCAACGCCTCGACCGCGCCGAGGACCGGCTTGCTCACCTGGACCGCCTCGCCCCGTCCTGAACGACCCCGTCCTGCACAGTCTCGTCCTGGGCAGCCCCGCCTTGCCCCGCTCCGTCCTGTCCCGCCCCGTCCTGAGTGGGTTGGGAGGCCCGGGCCGTCCGGCTCCAGCACAGCCCCACCTCCAGGTCGGCGTGGCCGGTGGCCCAGCCGTCACGGACCACGTCCTGCGCCATCGCCCAGGGATACCGGTCGGTGGCGCGGGGCATCAGGTGTGCCGCGCGGACGAGGTACCCGGAGCGGAGGTCCGCCATCAACGGGTGGCCGGGGCCAATGCCGTCCGGCACCTCCGGGACCACCGAGTCCAGTCCGCGGTCCACGAGCCGGCGCAGCACGCGCGCGGTGAACCGGGCGGTCAGGTCCGAGCGCAGGGTCCAGGACTGGTTGACGTAGCCGATGCAGAACGTCAGGTTCGGCACGCCGCTGAGCATCGCCCCGTAGTAGGCGTAGGACGCGGCCGGGTCAATGCCCACCCCGTCCACCGACGCCTCGATCCCGCCCAGCAACAGCACCCGCAGCCCCGTCGCGGTGACCACGACATCGGCCTCCACGATCCGGCCGTCGGCCAGCCTCACCCCCTCGGGTACGAAGCGCTCGACCTCACCGGTCACGACGCCGGCCCGCCCGGCCCGGATGGCCGCGTACAGGTCCCCGTGCGGGGCCACGCACAGACGCTGTTCCCAGGGGTCGTAGGGCGGGGTGAAGTGCTCGTCGACGAGGGCCTCGGACCCGGTGGCCGCGACGGCGCGACGCCTCAGCACGGAGCGCATCAGTCGAGGGGCCCGGCGGCAGGCGCGGTAGAAGCCCCACTGCATCGCGGCGTTCCTCGCGCGCATCACCCGGTGCGCCGCCGTCGGGGGCAGGAGCCGACGGGCCAGGCCCGCCAGCGGGTCCCGGCGCGGCAGGCCCAGCACGTAACCGGGCGTGCGCTGGACCATGGCCACCTGCGCACCGGCCTCGACGAGCGCGGGCACCAGGGACACGGCGGTGGCCCCGGAGCCGATGACCGCGATCCGGCGGCCGGCGAGTTCGAGGTCCTGCGGCCAGTGCTGCGGGTGCACGACGGTGCCGGTGAAGTCCTCGACCCCGTCGAAACCGGGATCGTGGGGGTGTTCGGCGTCGTAGTAGCCCGTGCAGGCGACCAGGAAGCGGGCCGTGTACCGCTCCTGCCGTCCACCGGCCGGCCCGGCGCGCACCGCACGGACGTGCCAGCGGGCCTCGTCGGTGCAGAAGTCCGCGCTGGTGACCCGGGTGTCCAGCTGGATGTGCTCGCGCAGCCCCGTGTCCTGGACGACCTGCTGCAGGTACTGCCGGATCTGCTCACCGCTGGCGATCGTGTCCCGGCCGGTCCATGGGTGGAAGGGGAAGGTCAGCGTGTACACGTCCGAGTCCGAGCGCACGCCCGGGTAGCGGAACAGGTCCCAGGTGCCGCCGGTCTCCCCGCGCGCCTCGAGGACCCGGACGGACAGCTCGGGGCAGGCCTCGCGGATCCGGTAGGCGGCGTTGACGCCGGAGAGTCCGGCGCCGATGATCAGCACGTCCACGGGTTCGGGGGTCATGGATCCATCTTCCCCGCCCCGGCTCACCCTGTCCTGCGGTCCTGTCCTGCGGTCCTGTCCTGGGCGCCTGACCGGCGGGTCTGAATCGGCGGGGTCTAGACCGGTTAGCGGTCAGTAACTAAACTGGCCGACGTCGCACCACTGTGATGCAGCTCACCGCAACGCCAGGAGATCGTCCATGACCACTCAGCCGACCGCCGCACCCTCTCAGGACCAGGGCCCGACCGACACCCCCCTGCTGGAGGAGACCATCGGGCAGAACCTGGCGCGCACCGTCGAGCGGTTCGGCGAGCGCGACGCGCTCGTGGAGGTCCAGACCGGCCGGCGCTGGAGCTACGCGGAGTTCGCGGCCGACGTCGCGCGCCTGGCCACCGGGCTGCTGGAGGCCGGGATCCGGACCGGGGACCGCGTGGGGATCTGGGCGCCGAACGTGGCCGAGTGGACGCTGGTGCAGTACGCCACGGCGCAGATCGGCGCAATCCTGGTCAACATCAACCCGGCCTACCGGCGCGACGAGCTGCAGTACGCGCTGACGACGTCGGGCATCCGCACGGTGATCGCGGCATCCTCCTTCAAGACCTCCAACTACGAGCGGATGCTGGCCGACGTCCGGGACGACTGCCCCGAGCTCCGGGACGTGGTCATCCTCGGCACCCCGGAGTGGGGGGGCCTGGCCGGTGCCGCCGCGGATGAGAACCGGCTGGCGCAGGTCGCGGCGGGCCTCAGCCCGGACGACCCGATCAACATCCAGTACACCTCCGGCACCACCGGGTTCCCCAAGGGCGCGACGCTCACGCACCGGAACATCCTCAACAACGGGTACTTCGACGGCGAGCGCGTGGAGTACACCGAGGCCGACCGCATCTGCATCCCCGTGCCCTTCTACCACTGCTTCGGGATGGTCATCGGCAACCTGGCGGCCACCACCCACGGGGCGGCCATGGTCATCCCCGCCCCCGGCTTCGACCCCGCCGCGACCCTGCACGCCGTGGCCACCGAGAAGTGCACGTCCCTGTACGGGGTGCCGACCATGTTCATCGCCGAACTGGGGCTGCCGGACTTCGAGTCCTACGACCTCTCCAGCCTGCGCACCGGTGTCATGGCGGGTTCGCCGTGCCCGGAGTCGGTGATGCGCCAGGTGATCGAGCAGATGAACATGACGGACGTGACCATCTGCTACGGCATGACGGAGACCTCGCCGGTCTCGATCCAGAGCTCGACGTCGGACAGCCTGGAGCGGCGCGTCAGCACCGTCGGGCGGGTGGGCGCCCACCTGAGGATCCGGGTCGTGGACCCGGCCACGGGCGAGGTCGTGCCCCGCGGCCAGGCCGGGGAACTGCAGACCCAGGGCTACGCCGTGATGAAGGGGTACTGGAACGACCCCGAGCGGACCGCCGAGGCGATCGACGCCGAGGGCTGGATGCACACCGGGGATCTCGGCGTGATGGATGAGGAGGGATACGTGCGGATCACCGGCCGGATCAAGGACATGGTGATCCGCGGCGGGGAGAACATCTACCCGCGCGAGATCGAGGAGTTCCTCTACACGCACCCGGACATCATCGACGCGCAGGTGGTGGGCGTGCCGGACGAGAAGTACGGCGAGGAGCTCATCGCCTGGATCCGCATCCGCGAGGGGGCAGCAGCCCCCACGGCGGAGTCCCTGCGCGAGTACTGCTCGGGCCGGATCGCGCACTACAAGATCCCGCGCTACGTGAAGGTGATCGACGAGTTCCCCATGACCGTCACCGGCAAGGTCCGCAAGGTCGACCTGCGGGAACAGGCCATGGAACTGCTGGCCGGGGAGCGCGTGGAGACCGAGACGGCGCGGAGCTGACCCACCCGGTCCCGGCGCCGGCACCGCCTCGGGCCGCGTCCGCGGAGCGACCGGTTACGGCGCTGTCCTGCCGAGCTGGGTCAGCAGCTCCATCGTGTCGACCACCCCGGAGTACTCCGCGATCCGACCGTCCGCGACGCGGTACATCGCGAACTCGGCGACGTTGGCGTGCCGTCGCGTCGGGGCGATGCCCCGGAACGCACCCCGGTGCGTACCGCTCCCCCGCAGGTGCACGGCGAGGCGGTCCTCCTCCACGATGAGCTGGATGCGGCGCCACCGCCAGTCGGGAAAGGCCTGGAAGAGGTCGGCCACGTCGTCCACCCACGCATCGGCGCCGCCCGGCAGGTGCGCACGCCGCACCGAGGGGTCGATGAACGACCGGATGGCCTCGAGGTCGTGCCGGTTGCACGCCTCGAGGTACTCGGCGTACCACTCACGCATCTCCCACGGCTCCATCCGGCCATTATCCGCGGCGCTCATCCGGCCGGCGGGTCGCCCGGACGTCACCGTCACTCGTCCAGGAAGATGTCCCGCTCGAGGGTCTGCTCCGGGCCGCCGTAGCGGGAGAGGTCGGTGACCCCGGCCTCAGCGAGCACCTCGTCGTCGATGAAGAAGTGGCCCGTGCACTCGCGCGGGTCCCGGGTGAGGATCTCGTGCGCGGCGTCGGCCATGATCTCCGGGATCCGGCTGCGGGCCACCACCTCCTCGCCCCCGAGCAGGTTGCGCACCGCGGCGGTGGCGATCGTCGTACGCGGCCAGAGGCTGTTGGCGGCAATCCCCTGGCCCCTGAGTTCCTCGGCCAGGCCCAGGGTCACCAGGGACATCCCGTACTTGGCGATCGTGTACCCCAGGTGCCGGCCGGCCCACTGCGGGTTCAGGTTCAGCGGGGGGCTCAGCGTGAGGATGTGGGCTGCCCCGGACCGGCCCAGGTGCGGCAGCGCGGTCTTCGCCAGCAGGAACGAGCCGCGGGTGTTGATGTCCTGCATCAGGTCGTACCTCTTCATCGGCAGGTCCGGGGTCTTCGACAGGTCGATGGCGCTGGCGTTGTTCACCACGACGTCGATCCCGCCGAAGCGTTCCACGGTGCGGGCCACGGCCTGCGTCACCGAGGCCTCGTCCCGGACATCGCCGACGATCGGCAGTGCCTGCCCGCCGGCCGCCTCGATGGCCGCCGCCGCCGTGTGGATGGTGCCCTCGAGCTTGGGGTGCGGCCTCTCGGTCTTGGCCAGCAGGGCAACGTTGGCCCCGTCCTGGGCCGCGCGCACCGCGATGGCCAGGCCGATGCCCCGGCTGCCTCCGGACATGAGGATCGTGCGGCCGGACAGGGTGCGGTGCGTGGAGTCGGTCATGGGATTCCTTCGTCGGAGGGTCGGGCGGTCGGCGGCGAGGGCGAAGCGGCCCGGGGCCGGTGGAGCCAGTGGAACGGGAGCAGGTGGAACGGAGGTCGGTGGAACGGGGCGAGGCCGGGTCCCATGGTGCACGTCACACCAGCGTACGCACGCCGGGTACGGTGCCGTCCGTGCGACGATGCGGACATGACGTCTATCGCCGCGGCGTTCCGCGCAGAAGCCGAGGACCTCGACACCCTGGTAGCCGAGCTGGACGAGGCCGGTTGGCGCCGGGACACGCCCGCCGCCGGCTGGACCATCGCCCACCAGATCGGGCACCTGGCCTGGACCGACGAGATGTCACTCCTGGCCCTGACCGACCCCGGCGCCTTCGCCGACCACGCTGCAGCCGTGAAGGGCAATTTCGACCACGTCAACGAGTCGGCAAGCGAGCGTGCCGCACGGGACCGGGCCCGGTTGCTGGCCGACTGGCGTGAGGGGCGCAGGCGCGTCGCCGATGCCCTGGACGCGGTCGATCCCGCCTCGACGGTGCCGTGGTTCGGCCCGCCCATGCGGCCGCGGTCCATGGCGACCGCCCGGCTGATGGAGACGTGGGCCCACGGCCAGGACGTCGCCGACGCCCTGGGGGTGCGGCGCGTGCCGACCGACCGGCTCCGGGACGTCTGCCACCTCGGCGTGCGCACCCGCGACTTCGCCTTCCGCATCAATGGCCTGGAACCGCCCGTCGGCGAGTTCCGCATCGAGCTCACCGCGCCCTCCGGGGAGGCCTGGACCTGGGGGCCGGAGGACGCCACCGGACGCGTCACCGGGAGCGCCGAGGACTTCTGCCTGGTCGTCGCCCAGCGCCGGGACCACCAGGAGACCTCGCTGGTCGCCGAGGGCCCCGCGGCGCGGCAGTGGCTGCCGATCGCGCAGGTGTTCGCCGGCCCGCCGCGCGGCCAGCGCGGCTAGTTCAACCCGCGCGGCCAGCGCGCGAAGGCCGGCTGAGGAGCCGACTGAGGAGCAGGGCGCACCGGTTCGGATCGACACGCGCGGGGGCTCCCCGCACATTGACCGGTCTGTCCCGGAGGCAGAGAATTTTCCCATGGGCGCTGTGATTGCCGCCGACTACCTGGTGGTCGGTGCAGGCGCCAGCGGGATGGCCTTCGTTGACGCCCTGATCGACCACGCCACTGTCCACGTGGTCATGGTGGACCGACGGCACGGTGTCGGCGGGCACTGGCTCGACGCCTATCCCTTCGTCCGGCTCCACCAGGCCTCGCTCTTCTACGGGGTGGCCTCGACCCGGCTCGGCGAGGGGCGCATCCAGGACAGCGGCCCCGAGGCCGGGCTGCACGAACGGGCCACCGCACCGGAGATCTGCGCCTACTACGTCCGCGTCCTGCAGCGGATGCTCGACTCCGGCAAGGTGGAGTTCCATCCGGGCTGCGAGTACCTCGGCGACCACACGTTCGTCTCCCGGGTCTCCGGCCGCCGGTTCGAGGTCGCGGACACCGCGCGCGTCGTCACCACCGATTACCTCGGCCCCGACATCCCGGCCACCACGCCGCCGACCTTCGGGGTCGGCGCCGGGGCCCGGGTCATCCCGGTCAACGACCTCGTCAAGGTGACGGAGGCACCCGGCCGGTATGTCGTCGTCGGGTCCGGGAAGACCGCGACGGATGCGTGCATGTGGCTCCTGGGCAACGACGTGGACCCCGGCGCGATCTGCTGGGTGCGGTCCCGCGAACCCTGGATGATCAACCGCGCCGCCCTGCAGCCGGACCCGGTGGTCTTCTACCGCTCGGCCGGGGACATCATGGCCGCGGGGGCCGCCGCGTCCTCCCCCGACGACCTGTTCCTGCGGCTCGAGGACGCGGGCGTGATGGTGCGCATCGACGAGTCGGTGACCCCGACCATGGCGAAGACCCCGACCATCGGGCAGTGGGAGGTGGACCGGTTGCGCACCATCGAGGACGTCGTGCGGCGCGGTCATCTCCGGCACGTGGACCCCGGGATCCTGCACTTCGACTCCGGGGACGTCCGGGTGCCCGCGGACAGCATCGTGGTGCACTGCGCCGCCTCCGGGCTGAAGTACGCCCCCGTGGTGCCGATCTGGCAGCGCCATGCCATCACCCTGCAGCCGGTCCGCGCGGGCTTCCCCTGCTTCGGCGCGGCCATCACCGGCTACGTCGAGGCCACCCGCGACGACGACGAGGAGAAGAACAGCGTCTGCCTGCCCTCGCCCCTGCCGGACACCCCGAGGAGCTGGGCCCGCATGCAGGTCCTGGGAGGCCGCGCGGCCGCGTCGTTCGCCTGCGAACCGGACATCAAGGCGTGGTCGGAACGCACCACCCTGAACCCGACCCGGATCCCGCCGGAGAGGGCGGGCGAAGCCGCCGTGCAGGCGGCCGCCGCCCGCTTCCGCGCGCACCTCGGGCCGGGGCTGGCGCGGATGGCGGAGCTGGCCGGCATGAGGGAGTACGCCGGCCCGGCCGCGGCCTGACGCCGCCTCTGGCCGTCGGCCGGTGGGCGGCCGGCGCGTGCCGAACGGCCCCTACGACGCGCGGCCTGCCGGTTCGGCGTGCAGCAGCCGGAACCGTTCGCAGACCACCGGCATGGTGGGCTCGAAGCCGCGAGGGTTCTCGGAGTGGTCCCGCCAGTAGCGCTCATGGATCGCACGCCAGGCGCGCAGCGTCCGGTCGCCCTCCCCCTCGGAGCGGGCGTGGTCCTCGTCGACCTCGTCGAACGGGACGATGACCACCTCCGTGGTCTCCAGGACCGCGCGCGGCCGGCCCGCGCCGTCGAGGATGATGCTCAGCTCACCCGGTTGCGGGACGGGTTCCCCGGTGGCCTCGTGGTCCCAGAGCGAGGAGGCGGTCCCGGTCTTCGTGCCGGCCAGCACCAGCTCGAGCAGTCCGTCCGCGTGCACCGGGGTGGCCCCGAAGGCCCAGGCCTGCGGCAAGCCGACCGGCAGCGCGGGCGAGGCGGCGCGGGCGCGGTCCCAGAACGAGCGGAGGCCGGCGTCAGTTCGACTGGTCACGTGCTCCACCGTAGTGGAACCGCGCGGCGGTGCCTGCGGCCACGGCGGTGCACCGGCTCCGGGCAGCCGTCGGGACAGGGGCCGGAAACGCAGGGAACCGGCCCGCCTGGCGGCGAACCGGTTCCCTGTCGTGAACTGTCTGGTGGAGCCTAGGGGAGTCGAACCCCTGACCTTTTCATTGCGAACG
>NZ_DAOMPX010000065.1:0-10134 GCF_035445025.1 Citricoccus sp.
CCCGTGCCGACCTGCTCGATCTTGCCGTTGTTGAACACGGCGATCCGGTCGGAGAGGGACAGCGCCTCCTCCTGGTCGTGCGTGACGTAGACGAAGGTGGAGCCGACCTCCTGGTGGATGCGCTTGATCTCCAGCTGCAGCCACTCGCGCAGCTTCTTGTCCAGCGCGCCCAGGGGTTCGTCCATCAGCAGAACCCGGGGGTTGTATACCAGGGCCCGGGCCAGTGCGGCGCGCTGCTGCTGGCCGCCGGACAGCTCCGCCGGGTACCGGCCGCCGTACTCGGCCAGGCGGACCATCTGCAGGGACTCGGCGATCCGCTTCTTCTGCTCGGCCTTGGGCATCTTGCGGCGCTGGAGCGGGTAGGCGACGTTCTCCTCGACCGTCATGTGCGGGAAGAGCGCGTAGTTCTGGAACACCATGCCGATGTCCCGCTTGTGCGCCGGCAGCTTGGCCACCGGCTTGCCGTAGATGTGCAGCAGGCCCTCGGTGACGTCCGCGAACCCGGCGATCATGTTGAGCGTCGTGGTCTTGCCCGAACCACTGGGCCCCAGCAGCGTCATGAACTCGCCCGGCTCGATGACCAGGTCGATGTCGTCCACCACGGCCTTGTCCCCGTACCGCTTGGTCACGCCCTTCAGGCTGATGCCGGCCTCGTTGATCTGCCGGAGGGTGCGGGTGTCCAGCGAGGCGTCCCTGAGGTCGCGCTCCCCGGGTTCCGCCGCGCCCACGCTGTGCGCTCCAGTCTCGGTCATGTGAGGGCCTTCCTCTTTCGGGTGGCAAGCTGGGCGACCAGCATGACGGTCACGGAGACGGCCATGGTGATGACGGCGACCGCCGCGACCGTCGGGTCGGTGCTCTGCGTGACGCTGCGGTAGATCTTCACCGGAAGCGTCTGCAGGCTCGGATCCTGGATGAACAGGGACAGGATGATCTCGTCGAACGAGGTCACGAAGGCGAACAGCGCCCCCGCGGTGACCCCCGGCACGATCAGCGGCAGCGTGATCGTGAAGAACGTCCGCGCCTTGCTCGCCCCCAGGCTCGCGGCGGCCTGCGCGAGCCGCGGGTCCACGCCCTGGAGGCTGGCCATCACGTTGATGATGACGAGCGGCAGGGCGACGATCGTGTGGGCGAAGACGAACCCGGGGATGGTGCCGAGCAGGTCGAGCCGGATGAACAGCGAGTACAGGCCGATCGCGATGACGATCCCGGGGACGATCATCGGCGCCAGGAAGTAGTTCTCCAGCAGGGACTTGCCCCGGAACCTGACCCGGCTCAGGCCGAGGGACGCGAGCACCCCGGTCACCGTGGCCACGGTCGCCGTCAGGATGGCCACGAGCACCGAGTTCCCGAGTGCCTTGAGCCATTCGCGGTCGGTGAGGAAGTTCTCGTACCACTGCAGCGACCAGCCCTTGGGCGGGAAGTCGAAGGACGGCGAGGCGTTGAAGGAGATCGGCACGATCACCAGGGTCGGCACGATCAGCAGGAAGATGACGAGGACGGAGAAGGCGACGAGGACTCTCTTCATGGTCATTCCGGCTCCACCCCCGGGGCGAGGCTGGCTCCCCGGACGAACCGGTTGAAGACCACCAGGATGATCAGCGTCACCACGAGCAGGGCGATACCGAGCGCGGCGCCCTGGCCCCAGAGCAGGAACACGCTGACCTGCTGGTAGATGAGGGAGGAGACCATCGCCTCCTTCGGCGAGCCCAGCAGTGAGGGGATGATGTAGAAGCCCAGGCCCAGGATGAAGACCGTGATCGATCCCGCGAAGATGCCCGGCCGGGACAGCGGCAGGTAGACCTTGAAGAACGTGGTGATCCCGTTCGCGCCCAGGCTCGAGGAGGCGGACAGCAGGCGGCGGTCGATCTTGGCCAGCGCCGAGTAGATCGGCAGCACCATGAAGGGCAGCAGGACCTGCGCCATGCCCAGCGCGACGCCGAAGGTCGTGCGGATGAGCGGTTGGCGGCCGACGCCGATGGCCTCCAGGAAGTCGTTGATCGGGCCGGTGTCCGCCAGGAGCACCATCCAGGCCAGCGTGCGGACGAGGATGCTGGTCCACAGCGGCATCATGACGAACAGGGTGAGCCATGCCCGGGCACGCTCCCCCACGATCGTCATCAGGTAGGCGTACGGATAGGCCACCACCAGGCACACGAAGGTGACGACGAGGGAGGTCAGGAAGGTCCGGGCGATGACCTCGAGGTTGACGGGGTTCGTCAGCAGCCACTCGTAGTTCTGCAGCCCCGGCTCCGGGTCGGTGACGCTGCGGATGAACACGTCCACCAGGGGCACCAGGAAGAACATGGTGACCACCGCGATGGCCGGCAGCAGCAGGAGCAGCGGGCCCCACTTGACCCGTGATCGGCGGGACGGCCCCGCGCCGGCCGGCGGGGCGGCCAGCGCGGGGTCGGTCGCGAGCGCTCTCGTGGCGGAGCTCATGGGTCAGCCCCCGGTCACCCAGCCCGACCACTCGGTGGCGAGTGCGTCGTAGTTCTCGACCCAGAAGTCGACGTTGGGGTAATGACCCGTCTCCAGGTTCTCCGTCGTCATCCAGGTCTTCAGCGTCTCGTCGAGCTCGGGCTTCGCCTCGGTGTTGATGGGGCCGTACGAGGTCTCCTCGGTCATCGTGGCCTGCTGCTCGGCACCCCCGTAGAAGTTCACGGCCGCGAACGCCGCGTCGAGGTTCTTGGTGCCCTTGGGGATGCCGGTGGAGTCGACCATGACCATCCACTCGTCCCACATCGGCGCCACCGGGGCTCCGGCCGCCGCCGCTCCGTACCCGCGGCCGCTCCAGACCAGGCCCATGACGGCCTCGCCGCTCTCGAGCTGCTGCTGGGCCTGGGCGCCACTCGTCCAGCCGATGACGTCGTCCCCGAGCGACCGGTACTTCTCCATGGCCGTGGGGATCTGCTCCGGGGTGAGGTTGGCGGTGTCCCCGCCGTCCGCCACGATGGCGAACTCGAGCATCTGCGGATCGACGTACTGCGACATGCTGACGGTGCGCTTGCCCGGGAACTTCTCGGTGTCGAAGAAGTCCGCGGCGCTGGTCGGAGGGTTGTCCCCGAAGGCCTCCGTGTTGTAGGCCACGACGAGCCCGTAGAGGATCTGCGGCACCATGCAGTCGTCCGTGATGGTGCCCTCGGGCACCTTGGAGATGTCCACCTTCGAGTAGTCGTACTCCTCGTACAGCGTGCCGCAGAAACGGGCGGTGTCGAACTGCGTGGTGTTGACGAGGTCCCACGTCGTGTTCCCGCTCTCCACCATCGCCTTGAGCTTGCCGGGATCGAAGGCGTCCTGCTGGAACGTCGCCCCCGTCACCTCGGCGAAGGGGGTCCAGGCCGCAGTGGTCTGGCCCTCCTGGAAGATGCCGCCGGAGCCGGCGAAGGTGAGCGTGACGCCCTCGAAGACCCCCTCGGGGACCTCGCCCGCAACGGGCGTCCCGAGGTCGTAGGTCGCAGAGGGCTCCGGTTCGGATGAGCCACAGCCGGCCAGCGCGATCGCGGCCGCCATACCGAGGGTGACTGTGCGGATCGTACGCCGCCGCGGGGATGTGGTGTGCATGGGTACTCCTCAGGTTGTCCGTAGACCCCGTATGCCTGCCCCACAGAGCCGTTCCGTACTGAACAGGCGTTAAGTCCTGCTTGCGATGACGTTCAGAATAGCAATATGGTGGGCAAACACAATAGCTGATCCACACTCTCCTTGTGACAGGCCTCACGCCGTATTCCCGGCGGGAAATGCGATCAGGAAGGCACTGGCATGCACAGATCGTCCGCCCACGTCAGCGCGGCACGTCTCCCACTGCCCGGCGACGGTCACCCATGACCGCCGAACAGTCCGATGCCGCCGTTCCCGACTCCGTCACCGGCACTCCCGGCCCCCGGGTCCGGCAATTGCGCACCGACCGGGGCATGGGACTGCGGGAGCTGGCATCGCTCACCGGCACCACGCCGAGTTTCATCAGCCAGTTCGAGAGGGGGGAATCGGGGGCCAGCATCGCCACGCTGGTCCGCATCGCCGAGGCGCTGGGCATCAACCTCGCCGATCTGTTCAGCCAGCACTCCCCGGCGGGACGGGTCACCCGGCTCGGGCGCCATCCCGCCATCCAGTCCGCGGGATACCGCAAGATCCTCCTCACCCCGCCGCCCCTGCAGGCCATCGAGGGATACCGCCTGGAGTTCGACGAGGGTGAGGGCACCGGTGATGAGCCCTACACGCACGGTGACGCCCAGGAGATCGTGACCGTCATCGACGGGGCCGCGGAGGTCACCATCGGCGAGGAGAAGCACGTGCTCGAACCGGGTGACACGGCCGAGTACCGCACCTCGACCCCGCATTCCATCCGCAACGCCGGCACCGGCACCGCGATCGTCCTGGTGATCACGAGCCCGCCCACCGTCACGACCCTGGACATCGGTCCACAGATCGTCCCCGGCACCTGACCCCTCCCGGCCGCCCGCGGGCGGCCGTCGCTACCCCCACCCCGAAGGAGCACCCGTGTCCGTCCCGCCGCCGAACCCTCCCGAGGAGTCCGCCGACGTCGTCGTCGTCGGCGCCGGCTTCGCCGGCCTCATCGCCGCGCGGGAACTGGCGAACTCGGGCCTCGACGTCGTGGTCCTCGAGGCGCGCGACCGCGTGGGCGGACGCGTCTGGACGGACCACCGCCTGGGGCACGACCTGGAGCTGGGCGGGACCTGGGTGCACTGGGTGCAGCCCCACACGTGGGCGGAGCTGACGCGGTACGGGCGAGGCATCGTCCGCAGCCCCCGCACCGAGGAGGCGTACTGGCTGGGTGCCGGCGGCCAGGTACGGACCGGCACCCTGGAGGAGTTCAACGCCCTCATCGCCCCGGGGCAGGCGCGCATCGTCCACGATGCCCTCACCGCCCTCCCCCGGCCCGCGGATCCCGCCGCCTCCCCGAACCTGGCCACCCTGGACCCCCGCTCGCTGCAGGACCGCCTGGACGAGCTCGACCTCGGCGAGGAGGAGCGGCGCGCCAACGAGTCCGTGTGGGTGGGCCACGCCAACGCCCGGCTCGACGCCGTCGGCCTGGTCAGCGCGCTCCGGTGGGCCGCGGCCACCGGCGGGTTCTGGGAGCTGATGCACGAGGCCTCGGCCACCTATCGCGTGGACGGGGGCATGACCGCCTTCGCCGGGGACATCGCCCGGGACGTGCGCGGGAGCATCCGGCTGGGCCAGCGCGTGCGGTCGGTCCGGCAGGACCCGGACGGGGCCACCGTCGTCTACGGCGAGACCGGTTCGGGTTCCGGTTCCACCCTCCGGGCGCGGCGCGTGGTGGTGACCACCCCGTTCAACGCGATCCACCGGATCGGCTTCGCACCGGCGCTGACCGGGGCGGTGGCCCGGATGAACGCCGAGAGGTCCGCCTCGCGCGGGGTCAAGGTGTGGATCAAGGTCCGGGGGCCGGTCCAGCGGTTCTTCGCCTACTCGAGCCAGGAGCACCCCCTCTCCGTCGTCAAGAGCGAGTTCATCGCCGACGACGCCTCGATCCTCGTGGGGTTCGGCCCGGACCACGAGGCCTTCGACGTCACGTCCGTCCGCGACGCGCAGGCCGCCCTCGACGTCTGGCGCGACGACCTCGAGGTCCTCGACGTGGCCGGTCACGACTGGATGGCGGACGACCTGGCGGAGACGACCTGGCAGCTGTTCCGTCCGGGGCAGCTCACGCGGGACCTGGCCGGGCTCCAGGAACCCCAGGGAGTCGTGCACTTCGCCACCTCCGACAACGCCAACCTCTGGGGCGGGTTCGTCGACGGCGCGATCGAGAGCGGACTGCGGGCCGCGGCCCGCATCCGGCAGGAACTGGCAGGGTCCGCGGAGCCGGTCCCGGACCCCGTCGGCGTCGGGAACGCCGGAAGCCTCGGGAACGTCAGAAACCCCGGAAACCCCGGAAACCTCGGAAACAGGGAGTCACGATGAAGGTGGTCATCGCCGGAGCCGGCCTCGCCGGCCTCACGAGCGCGTGGGAACTGCACAAGGAGGGCCACGAGGTCGTGGTGCTGGAGGCGCGGGACCGGGTGGGCGGCCGCACCTGGTCGGCCACCCTGCCCAACGGGGTGATCACCGAGCGCGGTGGCGAGTACATCTTCCCCACCGAGTTCGCCATCCGCCGCCTCGCGGCGGAGGTGGGCGTCCCCATCATGAGCCACGGCGTCCGGTACGCCAGGCGCACCCTCAACGGCCGGCACGTCGACGTCGACACGCTCACCCGGCGCATGGACGCCGCCCGGGACACCCTCCGGCGCATGCTCGCGGACGGGGAGAGGTCCGTCTCCGTCGCGGCCGTGTTCCGGGAGGCCCTCGGGGCCGGGTTCCGGGATGATCCCGTCTACCGGCGGCTGGCGACGTCGCTGGCCGCGGATCCGGAAGCCGTGAGCGCCGAGGCCGCCGTGCTCCACGAGTCCTCGGCGGGCGACCTCTACGTCGAGGACGGCGGCCGGCTGGTCCACGGCAACCAGTCCCTCTCGCTCGAGCTGGCGCGCCGGCTGGGCGCGGCCGTCCGGCTCGAGAGCCCGGTGGCCGGCGTCGAGCAGTCGCCGCGGGGCGTGCGCTTCGAACTCACCGACGGCAGCAGCGTCGAGGGCGACGCCGGCGTCGTCGCCGTCCCGCTCCCGCTCCTGCGCTCCCTCCGGTTCGGCTTCGACCTGCCCGAACGCATGAGCACGGCCCTGGACCACCGGTTCATGGGGGTCGCCGCCAAGCTCGGGGTGCCGGTCTCGGCGTCCGAGCAGGACTCGGCCGTGCAGAGCGCCGAGCACACGTGGTGGTCCTGGCAGTCCCTCGGCATCGACGGCGAGCACCGCGTCGCCGCCCTGTCCACCTTCGCGGGCGGGCCGGACGCGGTCGCGGCGCTGGACGTCGGGAACGGGCCCTCGCTGTGGGCGCAGAAGCTGCGCGAACTGCGCCCGTCCATGGTGCCGGACGGCGAGCCGCTGCTCACCACCTGGGCGGACGACGTCTGGACGCGCGGCGCCTACAGCGCGGCAGGACTCGACTGGAGCGCCGCGGACGCCACGGCCTTCGATGAGGCCGCGGGCCGCGTGGCGATCGCCGGTGAGCACACCGGTCTGGCACAGTCACTCTCGGGCGCCGTGGCCTCGGGCTACCGCGCCGCGGCGGCACTCGACCGGGTGCTCCAGGCATGACGACGAAGGAGCAGGCGATGACGCAGACCCCGGCCTTTGACAACTACGTCGGCGGAGCATGGGTGGGTTCGGAGGACCGCACGGAGAACGTGAACCCCTCGGACCTCTCGGACGTCATCGGGCGCTACGCCCAGGCGGACGCGGACACCGTCGCCGAGGCCGTCCAGGCCGCCCGTCACGCCTGGCCGGGATGGGCGCAGGCCGGCCCCCTGGCCCGGTCGCAGGTCCTGTCCCGCGCGTCCGGGCAGCTGGCGGCCCGGTCCGCCGAGCTGGGGGACCTGCTGGCCCGCGAGCTCGGCAAGCCGATCGCCGAGGCCGTGGCCGAGGTCAACCGGGCCGCGCAGATCTTCGACTTCTTCGCCGGGGAGGCCCTGCGCAACGCCGGGACGGTGATCGACTCCGTCCGGCCGGGGCTGATCGCCGAGATGCACCACGACCCCCTGGGCGTGGTCGGCGTCATCACCCCGTGGAACTTCCCCATCGCCATCCCGGCCTGGAAGATCGCTCCCGCACTGGCCTTCGGCAACGCCGTGGTGTTCAAGCCGGCCGGCATCACCCCCGGGTGCGCCTGGGAACTGACGAGGATCCTGGCCGACGCCGGGCTCCCGGACGGGGTGCTGAACCTCGTCATGGGCTCCGGCGCCGTGACCGGTGCGGCCCTGACCGGGTCGTCCGCGGTGGACGCCCTGAGCTTCACCGGCTCCCAGGCCGTGGGCCGGGGACTGGCGGCCGCCTGCGTGGCCCAGGGGATCAAGGTCCAGTGCGAGATGGGCGGGAAGAACCCGCTCGTGGTCCTGGGCGATGCCGACCTCGACCACGCGGTGGAGTGCGCCCTCAACGGGGCGTTCTTCTCCAACGGACAGCGGTGCACCGCCTCCTCCCGGCTGATCGTCACCGCCGACGTCCACGACGAGTTCGTGGACCGGCTCCTGGCGCGGGTCGGGGCGATGACGGTCGGGGATGCCCGGGATCCGGGCTCCGCGGTCGGCCCCATCTCCAGCCACGGGCAGCTGGAGGGCAACCTGGCCTATGTCCGCACGGCCCGCGAGGAGGGCGGGGAGGTCCACGGCGGCGAACGGCTCCGGCTCGCCACGGACGGCCACTACATGTCCCCCGCCCTGGTCACCGGGACGACCAACGCCATGACGATCAACCGCGAGGAGGTCTTCGGGCCGGTGGCGGCCGTGATCAGGGTGGCCGACTACGACGAGGCGCTGGCCACCGCCAACGACACCGAGTTCGGGCTGTCCTCGGGGATCTGCACCGGCAGCCTGGCGCACGCCGCCGACTTCAAGCGCCGGTCCCAGGCCGGCATGGTCATGGTCAACGCGCCCACGGCCGGAGTGGACCCCCACGTCTCCTTCGGCGGGCGCAAGGGATCCAGCTACGGTGCGCGGGAACAGGGCAGCGCGGCCCGGGAGTTCTACACCCAGCACAAGACCACCTACACCGATCCGCGGTGATGCCGGCCACCGGGCCCGCCCCCGCCGGTGACGTCCGGGATCCGGACTCCCGCGCCCTGCTGCTGATCTCCGAACGCGTCAACGCCCGCATCGAGGACATCGCACGACGTCTCGCCCAGACCTACCGGGACGAGGTCGTCGAGTACCGCGCCTTCGCCGACGGTGTCGTCGAGCGCGACGTGCTGCCGCTCGCCGCGGAGAAGATCCGCCAGATGCTCACCTCCCTGATGACGGAGACCCCGCCCGCCGAGGAGGAGATCCGCCTGAACGCGCGGGCGGCCGCACGCCGCTTCCACCAGGCGGTGCCCCTGCCGGCGTTGCTGCGCGCCTACCGGGTGCGGGAGCGCACCATCTGGGACGAGCTCGTGGACTGCGCCGACCTCCAGGACCCGGCCCAGCTGCGGGTGCTACTCAGGCTGGCCGGGCGGGTCATGGAACACGTCGACATCATGTCCGCGGCGGTGGTCCAGGCCTACGTGGAGGAACAGGCGGGCCTGCGCCGGAACCGGCCGATCCTCCGCAGTGACGTCCTGGAGGCCCTGATCCACGGACGGACGACGCCGGAGGCGCGCGCCCGGCTCCGGGACGCCCTGGACCTGCAGGGCTTCGACCTCGAGGGCCACCGGCACGCGATCGTCACGTTCCGCTTCCCCCCGGGGCAGCAGGACCTCGCCCGGGCCCAGGAGGTGACGTCCCGCGCCCTGGGGGAACCCCTCGAGGGCACGACGCGCGGGCGGCTGGGCCTGATGGGGCTGCGGGACGAGGAGATCGTCTGGCTCGTGGAGGCCCCCGAGCACGGCCGCGGCCTGCAGGAGGCCGCCGCCCGCGCCGTGCAGGAGGTGGAGGGACTGGTGGCCGGGGTGGGCAGCAGCGGCGGCGGCGTGGATCATGCGGCGGTCAGCTACCGGCAGGCGCGGGCCGCGACCGACATCGCGCTGACCACGCCCGGCACGGACCGGGTCCAGACCCACCGCGACGTGCTGCTCGGCCTCACCCTCGCGGAGGGGGCCGACGCCGCCGGACTCGTGGAGTCCGCGCTCGAGCCCCTGCTCGCCTACGACCGGGACCACGGCACGGGGCTGCTGGAGACCCTCGAGGCCTACATCCAGCACCGGTACCAGGCCGCCCGTGCCGCCACGGTCCTGCACGTCCGCCCCAACACCGTGCTCTACCGCCTCAAGCGCATCGCGCGGATCACGGGGCACGACCCCATGCATCCCGACGGGCTGCTGGTGCTCTCCCTGGGGATCCGGACCCTGCGGAACCGCCGAAGCACGTGAGGGATCCCGCGTCCGGCCACGGCCGGGTCCGGGACGTGGCCCGGCCGGTCCCGGGGCACCGGTCCTTGACGAATCGTCAATGCCGGGTCGGCAGGACTGCGCAATCGGCAGTTCTGCCCGGCGGTGCGGATCCCTAGGCTGGGATCCACCGCAGTCGCGACGACCCCCGGAGGGACACCCGATCATGTCAGCCACGCCCCACCTGCATCCGGACCGCGTCGCGTC
>NZ_DAOMPX010000066.1:0-9855 GCF_035445025.1 Citricoccus sp.
GTGTTCCGCAGCAGGCCGTGGCTGGCGTTGGACCGCGACGGCTCGGTCAGGTCCAGCTGCTGGGTGACCCCGTCCAGTTCCCATCGGCCGTCCCGGACCCGGTTGGGCCACGGGGAGAGCTGGATCCCGCAGGCGGAGGGTGGAAGCTCGTCCTCGTCGTAGGTCTCCACCAGGGCGGTGCCGTCCACCTCGTAGTGGCGCAGGGCGCCGGCCAGTGAGGTCACGGTCGCCTCGGCCCCGCCGCGGCGAATGACGTACTGCGTGCCGGTGGCCGCCGGCCCGCCGAAGGCGGGCATGGCGGCCACCGTGGATGCGTCGGTCATCGTGGGGATCGTCGGGACGGCGGTCCGGGACGGTCAGTCGTTGCCGCGCAGGATCGCCAGGATGCGCAGGATCTCCACGTACAGCCACACCAGGGTGACGGTGAGCCCGAAGGCCGCGGACCAGGAGTACTTCTGCGGGGCCCCGGCCTTGACGCCCTCGGTGATGGCGGTGAAGTCCATGACCAGCGAGAACGCCGCCAGGAACACGGCCAGGACGCCGATGCCCAGGCCGAGCAGCGGGAACTCGCCGCGCAGGCCGAACATGGCGTCGGTGACGCCGAAGAGCATCAGGAAGAGGTTGACCAGCGAGAACAGGGCGTAGCCGATCATCGCGATCATGAAGATCTTCACGGACTTGGCGGAGACCCGCCACTTCCCGGAGGCGAACAGCGCGAGGGTCACGGCGAACACGCAGAACGTGGCCAGCACGGCCTGGACGGCGATGCCCGGCCACATCTGCTCGAAGACCTGGGAGATGCCGCCCAGGAACAGGCCCTCGGCGGCAGCGTAGAGGAGGATCAGGACCGGCGACGGCTCACGCTTGAAGGAGTTGACCAGGCCCAGCACGAGGCCGACGATAGCCCCGGGGAGCATCAGGGCCGGCATCATCCAGCCGACCACCGCACCGACCAGGACGAGGCCCAGGGTGATGATGGTCTTGGCGATGACGTCGTTGTAGCTCATCCGCCCGGTGTCGGCGGGGCCGGCGGCCGGCTGGGCGTACATCTGCTCCAGCTGCTCCGGGGAGTACTGCGGGGTCCGGGGGGCCTGCTGGCCGTACTGCGGCTGCTGTCCGCCCGCGTACCAGCCCTGGCCCTGCTGGGAGCCCGGGCCGCCCTGATACCAGCCCGGTGCCTGCCGGGTCGCGGCGCCGCCCCGGCCGTCACCGGAGTGCATCTGTTCCTGGAAGTTCTTGCTGTTGAAGACGGGGTTGGCCACTGGCCATCTCCTCTGCTGATCGCGTGCGGTCCACGGTAGTGCGGCCTGACCTCGCGGGTCAGGCGTGGGGGGCTGGCTCCAGTCTACCGTCCGCATCCGAAAAGCAACCTGGCAGCGGGCGGATCCGCGGTCCGTCCGCTGTCAGCGCAAGGCGCCGTCAGCCGGTTCAGCCGGTTCAGCCCAGGAGCTTCGCCTTGGCGGCGGCGAACTCCGCGTCCGAGAGCAGGCCGGACTGCTTCAGCTCGGCCAGCTGCTGCAGCTGCGCGAGCACGTCCGCCCCGCCGGCGGCCGGTGCGGCGGGCGCGGCCTGTGGTGGCGGGGCCGGCACGGCCTGTGGTGGCGGGGCCGGCGCCGCGACGGCCTGGGCCGCGGCCGCGTCGGCCTGCGCCTGCTGCTGGGCGGCCGCGTACTGGTCCTGTTCGAACTGCGCCTGGGCCCGTCGGTCCCGGCGGTCCTGGACCCCACCGGAGACCGCGGAGGCGGTCCCGGCCACGACGGCGGTCCGGGCTGCGAGTCCGATGATGCCAGGGCGTCCACGTCGACGGAGGGGCATGTCAGTTTCCTTCCACTGGTTCGTACAGGTCGACGAGCGCGTTGACCACCGGCGCGGGGATGCGCTCGACCCGGAGCACCTCTCCCCCGGCCCGGGCCAGCTCCTCGGTGAGGGTCCTGGCGAAGGTGAGCTCGATGGCCATGACCACCGCGGAGGTCCCCGCCGCCATCGGCGCCACGAGGTCGGCCAGGTCCTCGTCCGCGACGATCCCCCCGGCCAGGGGGTCCGGCCCGGTGGCCAGTCCGAGGGGGTCCTCCCCCTCCTCCACCTCGACGACGTCGACCTCCCCGTCCTCCCTCTTGCTGACGAACACCAGGTCCAGCAACCGGACGACACCGGTGGCCAGCAGGTCGGCCAGTGCCCCGAAGGTACCGGCATCGGGTCGATCCGAGTCGAACCCCACGAGGTACAGCTCCACGGGTCCATAGCGGAACTCAGGCATCGTGTTCCCTTCCTCTTCCGTTCCTCTTCCCCGGCGTGTGTCCTGGCCTGCCGGTGACGGTCGTTCGCCGGCAGGCGTTCCCTGCACACCGGTCCTCTGGTTCGATGCTTCCCGCCCATGGACGGTGATGGTGGGGTGCTCATCCGGACCGGGCGAGCCCGGACGGCCCCGGGCCGGGACACCGGCAGCGTGGGCCGGGGGCCGCGCCCGCCCGCTCGCCCGTTCCAGGTGAGTCACCCCGACGGACCGTACGGGGACGTGTGACCCTCTGTGCGATCACCGAGGCGCGCCCTCGTGGTGCATCCCCCAGAAAGGCAGAACCATGGTCCCGAGGTCATCGTCCTGGCCGGGGCCCCTGGGGCCGGTGGAGTTCCTCGCCGCCCGGCTCGTCGAGGCCCGCCCGGACCCGGACCTGCTGCGGCGACTGAGCGAATTGGTCCGTGCCGGAGGCGTCCGGGTGCTGGACTTCGTGGTCGCCAGCCGCACCGCCCACGGCCGGGTCTCCTGGAGCGACGTCGATGCCGAGGAGTTCTCCCTGGCCGGCGTCGACCTCCTCGTCCCGGGGATGATCACGGAACAGGACATCCGGGAGGTCCTGGCCATGGTCACCCCCGGCGGCTGGGCCATCATCCTCGTCGAGCACACCTGGTCCTCCCCGGAGCGCCAGTTCAGGCACCCGGGGGCGATGGTCGTTCCCGTGGCCCACGTCCCGGCGGCGGCCGCGGAGGCCGCTCTGGAGGCGGCCCTGTCCGATCAGGAGCGGACCGACGACGAGGACCCGGACGACGGCCCGGCCTGAGACGCGGCGACGGTCACCGTTCCGGGCCCGCCGTCACGGAGCCACCCTCTGGGCCTCACGCCGGCTCTGGACGCCGAGCTTGCGGTAGATGGCGCGCTGATGGGTCTTGACCGTGTTCACCGACACGTAGAGTTCCTCGGCGATCTCCCGGACCGTCCTGGAGGTCTGCAGCAACCGGAAGACGTCCCGCTCGCGCTCGGACAGCGCCTCCAGCACGCCACCGGCGGGGGACATCGTCAGGCACGCGGTGATGAAGCCCTCGTGCCGCGTCCGGCGCGAGAGGTGGTCCGCGAGCAACAGCCGCATGTCCAAGTCGCCGTCGCAGAAGGGCACCCGGATGTCCTCCGCCGTGGCTGTGTCCAGGGCAGACTCGCACAGTTCGTGCGCGAGGTCCGGCTCGCCCCGGTGCTTGTGCACGAGTGCGGCGGTGGCGCGGGTGGCCACCCGGACGTAGGAGATCCCGAAGGAGGAGCGGTGGTGTGCCAGCAGGTGCAGGGCGGCCGCCGGATCGCCGGCGCGCCGGAGTATCCCGGACAGGGCCACCCCCACGAACGGCGGGTCCGCGGTCCCGGCGTGCCTCTCGGCGAGTGCGACGGCCCTGACGCGGTGGCCGGCGGCCTCGTCCAGGACCGCCACAGCGGTGTCCCGGAACACCGCCCGGTCCACGCCGTGGACGTCTCCGGGGGGAAGGGCCTGGATCTCGGCTGCGGCCCGACGTCGCATCGCGGGGTCCTGGGAGGCGGCGGCGTTGAGCGCCAGCACCATCCGCGCGACGCCCGTGAAGGACATCCGCGAGTCACCGCTCTCGATCACCCGGAGCAGCTCGCGGTGCGCCGTGGCGTGGTCCGCCGACCAGTACGCCAGCCAGCCCGCCGCCAGGGCGCCCCCGCCGCTCCCGAAGTAGGCCCCGGTGAGCGTCGGGGGCTCGCGCTGGGCCGCCAGCCGGTCCAGCACCTGGCGCGCCCGCCGGTGGTTTCCGCTCCAGGCCGCCGCGGACGCGAGGTGACCGAGCGCGCGCCGTTCCAGGGCGAGGTCTCCCAGTGCGCTCGCCTCCCGTGCCGCTGCCGAGAGGAGCTCCTGGCCCAGGCCGGGAAGGACCTGCAGACGCAGTGCGTTCCAGCCGAGGAGGAAGAGCACGGGGGCATGCTCCCGGCGGTCCAGCGCCTGGGGGGTGGCCAGTAGCTCGTGACCGTCCGCGCAGGCCCGCAGGGCCTCGGCCTGGTCGTCCACCAGGAAGAGCCGGGCGAGGCGTAGCACCGCACCGGTGCCGCCGTCGGGACCGGTGCTGCCACCGGGACCGGTCCTGGCCGCCAGCCGGGTGGCCCGGGCGAAGCGCGTACGGGCCACCCGGTGCTCGCCGATGATGTCCTCGGCACAGGCCCACACCAGCAGGACGCGGGGGTCCTCGGCCACCCCGTCCGGCAGGCCGGCACACCACTGGGCCACGGCGGTGGCCTGGTCGTCCACCAGCAACCCGACCCACCGCCGGGTCAGGGTGTCCACCGCACGCTCCACCGCACCGGCGGCCACCAGGTGTCCCATGGATGCCAGCGGATCCGTGGCCTCCAGGAACCGGGCGGCCCGGGCGTGCGCCTCCCGCCACCGTGAGTCCTGCTCCGCGGACTGGATACGTCCGCACTGACGGGCGAAGACGGGGTGCCACCGGTAGGCCACCCTGCCGTCCAGGTCGAAGCGGTGGAGGAAGATGCCGCGACTCGCGAGGTCCTCGAGCAGGGTCCCCGCGTCAGGTCGCCCGGTCACCGCGACGGCGAGGTCCGGGGTGAGCTCGGGACAGGCGGTGGCCGTCATGATGAACGACGCCAGGTGCCCGGGCAGTGCCGCGAGCACGTGGTCCCGGATGTAGTCCCCCAGCCGGGTGTGCGCGTCCTGGTCGGCTGGAGCGGGGCGCTGCCCCCCGAGGATCGCCAGGCGGGTGGCGATGGGCCAGCCCTGGCAGTCCTCCATCAGGTCCCGGGTCCCGAGCCCCGACCCGAGGTGCGCGCACAGCCGGGACAGCTCCTCGACGTCGAAGGCCAGGTCCTCGCCGGACACGAGGGCCCCCGGGTCGGTGAGCAGGACCCTGGACAGTGCCACTTCGAGGAACGACGTGCCCACCAGGACCAGGCGCAACGGATCCGGCCTGCTCTCCAGGAGCAGGCCCAGCAGGCCGCCGCCCAGGCCCCCACCGGCCCGCTGGGCGTCGTCGATCACCAGGTAGACCTGCGCATCCAGGTCCTGGGCGGCCCGGCAGACCTGCCGGTACACGGCCTTGACGCCTCCTCCGGCGTCGATGCCGGAGAAGGCCCCGGAGGAGCGCACCCCGCGCGGCGGCAGGGCCTGGAGGGATTCCACGATGCCGGAGGTGAGCGCGGAGGGGTCGCTGTCCGCGGAACTGAGCGAGAGCCAGGCGACCGCACCGGCGTGGGAGGCGGCCCAGGTCGCCACCGCGGTGGTCTTCCCGTAGCCGCTGGGTGCGGCCACGATCGTCACCGGGTGCTGTGCCGTCGCTGCTTCCAGGGCCGCGTGCAGGCGGGGCCTGCCGATGGTACCGGCGGGCGGTTCAGGTGCGCGGTACCGGGCCCAGGAGGAGAGACGTGAGGGCGGGTTCGCCTGGGTCACGGTCCCGAGTGTAGGCCGGGACGCCCCCGGCCGGGAGGTCCCGGCGGCGGCTCGGAGACACCCCAGGACCGGCCCGGTCCCGTGGACGGTCGGAACCATGGTGCCCCCGGTGGGACTCGAAACCTCCCTTAGTCTTCCTCTAGCGTGGACTTCCCCGTAATTCAGGGGTTTCTGATGCGGTGAGATTAGTGGAATTCCGGCCAGTTGTGGGCAAAGTGTGGGCAAAACGTGGGCACGAACGCGACCGTAGATCATAGGTCCCTCGGTCGCCGACGTTTTGGTCCGTGGTGCTCACTAGGGATACGACGCAGCGATGGCTGCGTCCGAGACGCTGAGAACAGTCCTTGTGCTGTTAACCAAGTGACGCTAATCGTGCAAGTATCGGGAGGCTGTGTTGAGATGAGCGCGTAACGAAACCGCACGCTAGCAGCTTTTCCTGCCTTCGATCACTTGTTTGAATACGCGCGAAATGGGCACTAGACATACCCGACAAAATCAACAGGAAGGCGGACGGTGGCGCATAAGAAGTCCGATCATTACGCATCTTTGCGGGCGAACTGTGACGATCTTCCCGGCAGCATGGACGCCAGCCAGTACAAAGAAAGTCGTTGGGGTCAACGCAACGGCTCATCGTTGGCTGAGGAGACTTGGTGATGTTGACGCACATTAACTGCACGAGCATACGGCTCGTCTGCAGTTTGGAGTCGAAGTGAGCCCGAGGCCGGGTGGTGAAGCCGACAAGCTGGGCAACAAGTACGAGGCAGCGTGGGCAATTAGGCATGCGCTTTACTGCATCGCTGATGACCGCCATTCACTGACACTCGAAGATGTGGATATTGAAGTCGGCAAAGGGGCGGAGTTCACCTTCGTAAGCAGTACATCCACTGAGGTTCACCAACTCAAGCGTCAGAATGGAAGCAGTAATAGCTGGACGGTTCGGTCTCTCGCTGACCTCAGGGTTTTCGAGGCGGCGGCCGCTCATGTTGCGGCAGGCCGCAAGTTTCACTTCGTATCTCTAGTCCCTTGCCGTCCGTTGCAGGAGTTGGCTGAGCGAGCTCGGAAGTCGTCCGATCTGACTTCGTTCACTCAATCCTGGCTGACAGGCGAGCTCCGTCCTGTCTTTGATCAGGTGTCTGCCACAGGCATTCTTGGCAGTCCGCAGAACGCATGGGACACCTTGCGGGGCATGTGGTTCTCGGTCCAGGACGAGCACGACATCATCCGAATGAACGCAATGTTCGCCGGACGTCAGTTGGGTGGGGCGACGGGGCATTTGATTGCTCTCGCGATCGGAGACATCCTTCTCGACAACCTAGGCCGGCGTCTTACTCGGACTGAGCTTCTGGAGCTACTCACTCAGCAAGACATCCGTCCGCTCGAGGCTGCCTCGCACCAAAGCGCGCACGAGCAAGTCAGTGCTCTCACGAACAGTTGGCGCGAATCGGTCCAACGCGAATTGCTGCAGCCCCGAATTGAGCGAGCCGAAGCTCCTCAGCTTATCGACGCGCTTCGCGATCGCCAGATGGGCTTTGTGGCCGGTACGGCCGGTGGGGGTAAGAGTTCCGTTCTAGAGCAGTCTGTCGAGTCACTTGAAGCGTCAGGCGCCGAAGTGCTAGCGATTCGCCTTGACCGCCTCGAGTCGTTTGCCTCCACGACGGACTTAGGCCGACAGCTTGGACTAGAAACCTCGCCGGCGGTTGTGTTGGCACTGGCTGCCGAAAGCCGGGACGCGTTTCTTGTCATTGATCAGCTCGATGCGGTCAGCCTTGCGTCGGGACGAATGCCCGAGAGCTTCGACATCGTTGTGGACCTCATTGGAGAAGCGTTGTCGGTATCGGGCGTCAAAGTCATCCTCGCCTGCCGAGAGTTCGACATCGACAACGACCATCGGATTCGGTCTTTGGCTAACCGGCCCGACACGGTGAGGGTGTCGGTTGGCCCTCTCTCTGGCGACGTAGTCAACGCCGCCGTCAGTGAGATGGGTTTCGATGCGACGGTTTTGACTGATTCCCAACGATCGATCCTGCGAATTCCGATGCACCTCGTGCTACTTAGGACAATCGCAGGCCAAGAGGGAGCGCTGGCATTTCAATCCAAGGGCTCACTGTTTGAGGCCTATTGGGAGCGTAAGCGACAAACCTCTCGTGCAAGGCGAGTTAATGTGCGATTTAACGAGGTGATCAGTCGGGTCGCAAACGCGGCAAGCGACCGCCAGACGCTCTCCGTCCCGGTCGAGATACTTGATGACGGTGACCTGATCGAGGATGCGAACGTGCTTGTTTCGGAGCACGTCCTTGCACGTGACGGCGATCGGATCGCGTTCTTCCACGAGACGTTCTTTGACTATGCGTTTGCTCGGCAGTGGGTGTCGCGATCAGAGTCCTTGGTCGACTTTCTGCTTCGACACGAGCAAGAACTGTTCCGCAGAGCGCAGGTACGTCAGATCCTGCAGCACCTCCATGATCGCGAGCCTGGGCGTTTCCGCGTTGAAGCATCAGCCCTGTTGATGAGTGAACAGGTGCGTTTTCACATCAAGGCGACCGTGCTCGCAGTGCTCTCCAACTTGATCGTTCCGACCAGCGAGGATGCCGAGGTCATCTTCGAGGTTGCTGCAACGGTGCCGCGGCTTGAGGAGCAACTCTGGTTGCACACACGCCGCGCCCCGTGGTTCAGGAGGTTCTACGAGGACGGCACGATCACGGCCTGGCTTGATAGCGGGGAGCCGATTCTTGGGAAACGTGCGATCAACCTGATGATGAGCGCAAGTATGGAGCTACTGGGCGAGGTCGCCGAGCTTTTACGTGCACGTCAGGCTGCGCCTGAGTACCTCGACTGGCTGCGCTGGATCGTTCGGTTCTCCGACGCGCATCAGAGTCGCCCGTTGTTCGACCTATTGCTCGCGGCGGTGCGCGAAGGTGGCTTCGACGCCGCCGAGCATGAGCTGTGGCTGGCGACGCACAACCTTGCAGAGCACAAGCCGCTTTGGGCAATTGAGTTGATTGAGGCACGGGTCATCGACCACGCACAAGGACTTCAGCTCGACGAGAGGGGGAGGGTGGCTCTTCTCAATGTTCGCGAGTATGGCGCAGCTAAGCTGGCGCGCGAAGCCGCCGCAGCCGAGCCCCTGACCTTCGTCCAGACTGTCGTTCCGTATCTACGTCAGGTCATGGCCGCCACGGCCTACGAGCCGCGTCCCGATGATCCCATTCCTGACCGACACTTCTCCGCGCGATTTGATGTCGACGTGCTTGATGACAGAAAGCTTGATGATGCGCTGTTCACTGGCTCAATTCGTGCACTCGAAATGCTTGCTCGGACCTCACCGCACGAAGTCCGACCGCTTCTCGAAGAACTAGCCGCCGATCCGCACGATGCGGCTCAGTTCTTGCTCTACCGGGCGCTGACTGCTGGTGCTACCAACTTCGCCGATTGGGCGGCAACTCTGATTCTGGAAGGTGGCACCCGTCTTGATTGCGGTTACATGTCGGACTCCGACTGGGCCACGCGCGAGTTGGTCCATGCGGTTGCGCCGCACCTTAGCGACGAGGTTCACCGGCAGCTTGAAGACAAGTTCCGAGACCTGCACAACACAAACGAAAGTCGATACAGTTTCGGACGGTCCGCGTTCACGTTGCTTTCGGCTCTTGAGGAAGAGCGACTAAGTCTAGATGGCAGACGTCGGCTGGCCGAGTACCGCCGAAAATTCCAGGAACACGCGCCGTCGAAGCCGCGCGGCATCATTAGCGGCACGATCGACTCGCCAATCGGGCCGCAAGCAGCGAGCAAGATGACCGATGAGCAGTGGCTTAAGGCCATGAGCAGGTACAACTCTGACGAAACGAATTACGGCACCTTCACTGGTGGGGCCCGCGAGCTGTCGAGTGTCCTGCGTAAGGAAGCCGCTGCAAACCCGAGTCGCTTTGCCGGCTTAGCACTCCAACTAACGCCGGAACACAATGCAGCATACGCCGCTAATTTCTTGATGGGCTTCGCGGATGCCGACCGCTCTGACGAGACGGCACCACTCATTTACGACGCCGTTCGACACATCGCGTCCCTCGGGCATGATGAGGTCGACCGCTGGCTTGGTGACGCGCTGCAACGCTACTACCGCGACGTGCCGCTGGATCTAGACGGTATGTAGTGACCGCTCCGGCGTGGAGGGGTTGCGGGCCGGGGC
>NZ_DAOMPX010000067.1:0-9482 GCF_035445025.1 Citricoccus sp.
GCCTCGGCGTTCCGGCCCTCGTCGTGCAGGCGCAGCAGCGTCTGCAACCGGTCGCCCACCACGTGCCCGGCCACGGACACGAAGCCGGTGGCGCCCACGGACAGCCAGGGCAGGTTGAGCATGTCGTCCCCGGAGTAGAAGGCCAGCCCGGAGGTGCGCATGATCGAGGACGCCGCGCCGAGGTCCCCCGTGGCGTCCATGAGGGCGATGATCTGCGGGTGCTGGGCGGCGTCCCGGAGGGTCTCCGGTTCGAGGTCCACCCCCACGCGTCCCGGGTTGTCGTAGAGCATCACCGGCAGCGGGGTGGCATCGGCGATCGCCCGGAAGTGCTCGAGCAGCCCGGACTGGCTGGGGCGCGAGTAGTAGGGCGCCGCGACGAGCAGTCCGTCGGCCCCCGCCTCGTACGCCGCGACCGCCAGCCGGACGCTGTGGGCGGTGTTGCCGGAGCCGACCCCGGCGATGACCTTCCGGCCGGTCCCGGACACGGCCCGGCGGGCCGCCACGATCATGCGCCGCTTCTCAGCGTCATCCGTGGCACTGGACTCGCCGGTCGCGCCGTTGACCAGCACGCCGTCGTTCCAGCCGTCGCGGGTCAACCGGCCCACCAGTTGCTCGGCGGCCGTCGCGTCCATCTTCCCGGCCGCGTCGAAGGGGGTGACCATCGTGGTGATGACGCGGCCGAAGGCGGCGACGGCGGCGCTGCCGGCCGGCGTGCAACCGGGGTGCGGCCCGGGGTGGGACGTGCCCCCGTGCCGGCCGGCGGGCTGGGCCGCGGCCGGGAGGATGGCCGGGATGCCGGGGACGGCGTGGTCTGGACGGTCGGTTGCGCTCACGGATGGTCTTCCTGCTCTGCCCCCCGTGGCCCCCCGGAGGCCCGGAGGATGTTTCCGGCACCGGGGGGCTGAGACAGGACGGCTGCACTCGGATGGCAGATCACGTCGGCGCGACCGGGACCTTCGGATAGGTCGCGCTGCTGAGATCCTTGAGATCACGCTAAGGTCTCCGTCCGGCCTCCGGTACACCCGGTTACCACCAGTCCCCGGGGGCCCCAGGGTGCGCCGACTCTCAGGCCCTACTCGGTCCCGGTGGAGCGAGGGCCCGGACCGCCTCCCGGGACGGCCCTCCTGCCCTGTCAGTAGGGACCGTACCGATCGAGTATTGACTTGTGGGGATGCTCTGCTAGGTGCGCACGCCGTCGTGATCTGCCGTACCAGTTCACCCAGTGTTCACCTGAAATATCCTGCGGCGGCGGTTATGGTGCCCCCGTCACCGTGGACGGCATGAACCTCCCCCCGGCCGGCCGCCGCCCCGTCCGCGCCGCCTGCCCCGGAGACGACCGTGCGGGCAGCCTCCCCCAGGCCGCGACCGGCGGCACGAGGGGGGCTGCCCGCACGGCGACGGGAGCGGCGGGGTCCGCCTACTTGGCGAGGGCGTCCTCGGGGCGGAAGCCCTTCTTCGCCAGCTGGATCTGCTCGTAGACGTGGTGGCGCAGTTCGGAGAAGCGCTGCGAGGACCGGGTCTCGAGCTGGTCACGCTCCTCCGGCAGGTCGATCAGCACGTCCTGCTGGATCACGGTCGGCGAGGAGGACAGGATGATGACGCGCTCGCCCAGGTAGACGGACTCGTCGATGTCGTGGGTGACGAACAGGACCGAGACGCCCAGCTGCTTCCACACGCTGCGGACCAGGTCCTCGAGGTCGGCACGCGTCTGGGCGTCGACGGCGGCGAACGGCTCGTCCATCAGCAGCACCTCGGGCTGGTAGGCCACGGCGCGGGCGATGGCCACGCGCTGCTGCATGCCGCCGGAGAGCTGCCACGGGTAGGACTTCGGCACGTGGGCCAGGCCCACCGCCTCCAGTGCGTTGTCCACGAGCTCGTCCCGCTTGGCCTTGTCCACGCCCTGGTTCTTCAGCGGCAGCTCCACGTTGTCCCGCACCCGCATCCACGGGAACAGGGACCGGCCGTACTCCTGGAACACCACGGCCATGGACTTCGGCGGGCCGGTGACCTTCTTGCCGTGCAGGGTGACCTCCCCGGCGGTGGGGGCCAGCAGGCCGGAGATGCACTTGAGCAGCGTGGTCTTGCCGGATCCGGAGGGGCCGACCAGGCAGGCCAGCTGGCCCTGGGGCAGGTCGAAGGTGAGGTTCCGGACGGCCTCGATGTCACCACCGTCGGTGTGGTAGACCTTCTTCAGGTTGCGTACGGCCAGCATGGCCTCGCCGTCCGGCAGGGTCTTGCCCACGGTGAGCAGGCCGTCGGGGGTCTCGGCCACGCCACCCTGCGAGGAGACGGTGCCTTCGGTGGAGATCTGGTCCGGGGTCATGTCCTCGGTCCCTTCCTGGGTGGGGATGGTCGGTTCGGAAGCGGGGATGCCGGCAGCGCGGTGATCACCGGCGGCGGAGTGCGGATCAGGCTGCATTCTCGATCTCCCTCAGGCCGTGGTACCAGCGCAGCACGACGCGCTCGACGAGCTGGAAGACGAAGGACAGCAGCACGCCGATGATGCCCAGCAGCACGATGCCGGACCACATCTCCGGGATCGCGAAGGACCGCTGGAACTGCACGATGGTGAAGCCCAGGCCGGAGGACGCGGCGAACATCTCGGAGATGACCATCAGGATCAGCGCGATGGACAGCGACTGGCGGATGCCGGCCATGATCTGCGGCATCGCCGAGGGCAGGATCAGGTAGCGGACCCGGTTGAAGCCCTTGATGCCGTAGGTGTGCGTGGTGTCCGAGAGGACCTCGTCCATGGCGCGCACGCCCTCGATCGTGTTCAGCAGGATCGGCCAGACGGCGCCGGCGATGATCACCGCGACCTTCATGTCGTCACCGATGCCGATCAGCAGCATCAGGACGGGGATCAGGACCGTGGGCGGGATGGCCCGGAAGAACTCCATGGTCGGCTCGAGCAGCGCCCGCAGCCAGCGGACCGAGCCGATGAGCAGTCCGCCGACCATGCCGATGACGATCGAGCCGAGGATGCCCCAGAACAGCCGGACCAGGGACGGGAAGACGTCGGTGGTCATCCGGTCCCAGGTCCAGGTCTCCACGAAGGTCTCGGCCAGCAGGGCCGGGGTGGGGACGAAGAAGTTCTTCTCGCCGAACGCGGTGGCGAGATACCAGAGGACCAGCAGGATGACCGGCAGGCCGACGATGTACAGGAGGGACTTGAGGGTTTTCACTTGACGACCTCCGTACGCACCGAGGAGTGCCAGGACAGCACGCGCCGCTCGATCACGCGCATGACGATGTTGATGAGGACGCCGAGCATTCCGGTCGCCAGGATGAGGGCGTACATGGCCACGTAGGAGCCGCCGGACTGGGCCTTGGCGATCTCCGCGCCCAGGCCCGGGGTGCCGATGATCAGCTGGGCGGTGATCGCCAGGATCAGCGCGACGGCGGCGGCCAGGCGGACGCCCGTCATCAGGTACGGCAGGGTGGTCGGGAAGATGACGTACCGCAGGCGGGCCAGCGGGCCCAGGCCGTAGGACCGGGCGGTGTTCATGGCCACGTTGTCCACGTCGGCCACGCCGTAGAGGACCTGGATGAGGACCTGCCAGAAGGAGGCATAGACGATCAGCAGCAGCGCGGACTGGATGCTCACGCCGTAGAGCAGCACCGCCAGCGGGATCAGGGCGACCGACGGCACCGGGCGCAGGAACTCGATGGTCGAGTTCGTGAACCGGCGCAGGAACGTCGAGGAGCCGATGATGAACCCGAGCACCGTGGCGGCCGTGACGGCGATGACCATGCCGAGGAACCACTGCAGCATCGTGTCCCCGACGGCCTCCCAGAAGGCGGCCAGCCCGAAGTTGCGGAACAGGTCCGCGATCGCGGCCGAGGCCGGGGGCAGGTAGGTCGGGTTGACCACGCCGGTCCGGGACAGCAGTTCCCACGTCAGCAGGAAGCCGAGCAGGCCCGCCACGCCGAGCAACCGGGTGCCCCAGCCCCGCCGGGCGCGGCGCCGGGCCCGGCCGGGACCGGAACTCGTCCTGGACCCGGTGGCGCCGGACTGCGCCACGGAGGTGGGCGGTGCGGCCGGATCCGGGCGGGTGGGGATGTCGAGGGCGGCGACGGTGGCCGCGTCGATGTGCCGGCGGGTGTCACCCCGCCGCTGGTCGGGGCGGGCGGCGGCCTCGAGGCGGTGCAACCGCTCGATCTCCGTCTCCCGCCGGGGGTCCCCGGACGCGTGCGGGCCGCGCGGGCCCGGTGCGCCGGTTGGCGTCTGGTCAGTCATCGCTCGAGGTGCTCCGCTCGTGACAGGGGGTTGTCATGCCGTGGGTCTCCGGGAGGTCGGTGGCCTCCGATGTGATGCGTCCCACAGCCTGTGTCCAGACTAGACACTCGACCTCGGTAGTTCAAGGTGTCAATGGTTTTGACTTCCAACGGATTGGCGCAGTCTGCCGAGGGCTCGCACCGGCCCGGGGCGGGCCCTACGGACGTGACGCGGACCGTGCACGGGCAGTCGGCAGAATGGTCCCATGAACAGGCCCTCCACCACGAGTCGCCGCGGGGCGCGCCCGGACCCGTCATGCTCGACCTGAACCTGGTCCGGGTGCTCGCCGCCGTGATCGAGGAGGGGACCCTCACGGCCGCGGCGGACCGGCTGAACCTCACCCAGCCCTCGATCACCCACGCCGTGAACAGGCTCCGGCGCCTCACGGGCGATGACCTGTTCCGCCGGTCGGGACGCGGTGTCCGGCCCACCCGGGTGGCGCTGCAGCTCTACGCCGAACTGGGGCACCTGCCCCGGGACGCCGACGCCGCCCTCGCCCGGCTCACCGTCTTCGACCCCTCCACCGCCGCGCCCACGTTCCGGGCGGCCATGACCGACCTGGGACAGGCCGCCTTCCTGCCCGCCCTGTCCTCCATGCTGGAGCGGGCGGCCCCGCACGCCCGGCTGGAGGTCCTGCCCCTGGACACGGACACCGCCGCCCGCGACCTGGAGGCCGGGGACATCGACCTGGCGATCGCCTCGATCCCCCTGGAGGGCCGGATCCGCTCGACGCCGATCACCCGGGACCGCTACGTGGGGGTCTCGCGCACCGGGCGGTTCGACGCCGCCCCCACCCTGGACGCACTGGCCCGCCTGCCGCGCATCGTGGTCCGGGGGACGACCGGGCACACGATCGTGGAGTCGCGCCTGCCGCCCCCGCCGCCCGGGTCGCTCACCGTGGACGGGTTCTCCGGCATCCCGGCGGTCGTCTCCGGGACGGGCCTGCTCGCCGTCGTCCCGGGCATCGTGGTCCCCGGCTGGACCTCGCGCTGGCCGCTGCACGCATGGGAGCTGCCCCTGCCGGACGTGGAGACCAGCGTGTTCATCCACGCCACGGCGGGTGGCGCCACGGCCGCCGTGGACTGGTTCGTGGAGCGCGCGGCGGCGGCACTGCAGGGCAGCCGGCCCGACGCCCTCCGCGCGCGGGAGGCGCTCCCATAGACCTGGTCTATGGGACGGGCAGGAAGATATCAGTGGTCCCGCGGGACGCGGTGCGGTTCGATGGGGGCACGTCCACCCGACCGAAGGAGTTCGTCATGGGCACCCCCTCGCACCCCACCCGCACCCCGGACCGGCCCGGGTCGTGGCTGTCCCGCCGCAACCTGCTCCTCACCGGGGCTGCCGCCCTCGTGACCGGCACCGCCGCGGCCTGCGGCCAGGGCGAGCCCGCCGGCGGCGGCGCCACGTCCGGGGCCGCCGCCTCCGGGACGGGGTCCGGGGACGGCGGGCTGCGGGCCGTCTCGGTCGCGGCGATCCCCATCGTGGACGTGGCGCCGCTCCACCTGGCCAAGGAGCAGGGGTTCTTCGAGAAGGCCGGCCTCGACGTCGCCATCGAGGCCACCTCCGGCGGCGCGATCTCGTTCCCCGGCGTCTCCTCCGGACAGTTCGACTTCGCCTTCGGCAACGTGGTCTCGATGATGGTGGCCCGGTCACAGGGCATCGGGCTCAAGTTCTTCTGCTCGGGGTCCACCACCACGGGTGAGCCCGGCAACGACAACGTGGCCCTCATCGCCGCCCCGGACTCCGGGTACACGTCGATGACCGACCTGGCGGGCAAGACGCTCTCCTCCAACCAGCTCGCGAACATCGGTGACACCGCCTGCCGCCAGGTCATGGACAAGGCCGGGGGCGACGGCGGTTCGCTGGAGTTCATCGAGATGGCGTTCCCGGACGTCCAGGCGGCGCTGGAGAACGGGCAGCTCGATGCCGGCATCGTCGTCGAGCCCTTCGTCACCCCGGCGCTGAAGGCGGGGATGGTGGCGGTCAGCTGGCCGTACGCCGAGGCCAACCCCGAGCTGGACACCGGCGGGTACTTCGCCAGCGAGGAGACCCTCGAGAACGACCCGGACCTCGTGCGCTCCTTCCGGGAGGCGCTCGTGAGGGGCCTGGAGTACGCCCAGGACAATCCGGACGAGGTCCGCCGGATCACCGGCACCTACGCGACGATCGAGCCGGAGGTGCTGGCGGAGATCAAGCTGCCGCGATTCCGCGCCGAGTTCGACATGGCCGCCCAGGAGGAGCTGGCCGAGACGGCGCGCCGGTACGGGACCGTCACGGGCGAGCTGTCCGTCCCGGACATGTTCGTCGAGCTCTAGGACCGCCCCGGACCACCCGGACCGGCGCCGGCACCCCGGCGCGGTGACACCTGCAGGAAGGACAGTGGCAATGCGAGTAGACGAGGCAGTGGGGACGGTCATCGGCCGGATGGGGGCCCGCAGGATGTTCGGCGTGGTGGGCAGCGGCAACTTCCGCGTGACCAACGCGATGGTCCGGGCCGGCGTGCGGTTCACCGCCTCCCGGCACGAGATGGGGGCGGCGTGCATGGCCGACGCCTACTCCCGCGCCACCGGCGAACTGGCGGTGCTGACCGTCCACCAGGGCTGCGGCTTCTCCAACGCCCTGACCGGCATCGGCGAGGCGGCCAAGGCCCACACCCCGCTGCTCGTCGTCACCGGTGACATCCCCGGGGACCAGCGGCAGAGCAATTTCTGGATCGACCAGGACAAGGTCGCCGAGGGCATGGGTGCCGTCCCGGAGCGCGTGCACTCAGCGGACTCCGCCGTCCGGGACGTCGTCCGGGCGGTGACGACGGCGGTCGACCAGCGCCGGACGGTCGTGCTCTCCCTGCCCCTGGACCTGCAGAACGCCGAGATCCCGGAGAGGGACGTCGCGCGCGTGGGGCAGGCGGTCCCCGCCTCGGGACCGCTGCGTGCGGCACCGGCCCCGGAGGCCGTCGAGCAGCTCGCCGGGCTGCTGGCCGGGGCCCGGCGCCCGGTCATCGTCGGCGGCCGCGGCGCGCGCGCCGCCGTCGGGCCCATCCGCCGGCTCGCCGAGGCAACCGGTGCCCTGCTGACCACCAGCGCGGTGGGCCGGGGCCTGTTCCACGAGGACGAGTGGCACCTGGACGTGATGGGCGGGTTCGCCACGGAGGGGGCGGCCGAGCTGATCGCCGGCGCCGACGTCCTGGTCGCGTTCGGCGCGGCGCTGAACCGCTGGACCACCCGGGGCGGGGAGCTGCTGAGACAGGCCACGGTCGTCCAGGTCGACGACCGCGTCGAGGCCTTCGGGTTCCACCACCCGGTGGACGTCGCCGTCCTCGGTGACGCCGCGCTGACGGCCGAGGCCACGACGGCGGCCCTGCAGGCACTCCGCAGGGGCGCGGACGGCGCCGGAGCGGGCGGTGACGCGGCCGGGGCGGGACCGGGTGGCGCGGTCGGGTACCGCACGCCCGAGGTGGCCCGGACGGTGGCCGAGTCGCTGAACTGGTCGGACCAGCCCTTCGAGGACACCTCCGAGCCCGTGGTCCCGGGTGAGCCCGGCAGCGGCCGGATCGACCCGCGCGCGCTGACCAACGCCCTGGACCGGATGCTGCCGATGGAACGGGTGGTCGTCCCGGACGGCGGCAACTTCAACGCCTATCCCGCCATGCACTTGCGGGTCCCGGACAACGACGGGTACTGCGTGCCGCTGGCGTTCCAGTCCATCGGCCTGGCCCTGTCCAGTGCCGTCGGAGCCGCCGTCGCCCTGCCGGGCCGGGTGGCGATCGCCGGCGTCGGCGACGGGGGGTTCATGATGTCCCTCGTGGAGCTGGACACGGCCGTGCGCCTGGGCCTGCCGCTGGTGGTGGTGGTCTACAACGACAACGCCTACGGCGCCGAGGTCCACCACTTCGCCCACGAGACCGACGAACTGGACACCGTGGTCTTCCCCGAGACGGACATCGCCGCGATCGCCGCCGGCTACGGCTGCCAGGCCCTGACGGTGCGGCAGGAGTCGGACCTGGATCCGGTGCGGGCCTGGGCCGAGGGACCGCGGGACCGGCCGCTGGTGATCGACGCGAAGATCACGTCCTTCCCGTCCTGGGTGCTCGCGCACTCCTTCGAGGCCGGGGAGTAGGGGCTCACTCCAGCAGCAGCGCCGGCTCCTCCATGATGGCGGCGACGTCCGCCATGAAGCGGGCGGAGAGGTCCCCGTCCACCACGCGGTGGTCGAAGGAACCGCCCAGGGTGGTGATCCAGCGCGGGATGACCTCGCCGGACACCACCCACGGTTTCTGCCGGATGGTCCCGAAGGCCACGATGGCGACCTCGCCGCGGTTGATGATCGGGGTGCCGGTGTCGATGCCCAGGGCGCCGATGTTGGTGATCGAGATGGTCCCGTCGGCCATCTCGGCCGGCTGCGTCTTGCCGTCGCGGGCACGCTTGGCCAGCTCCGTGAGCGCCATCGCCAGTTCCCGCAGGGACAGCTCGTTGGCGTTCTTGATGTTCGGCACCAGCAGCCCGCGCGGGGTGGCGGCGGCGATGCCGAGGTTCATGTAGTGCTTGACGAGGATCTCCTCGTCCGTCCAGGACGCGTTGACGTGCGGGTTGCGCGCCGCGGCCCAGATGACGGCCTTGGCCAGGATCAGCAGCGGCGTGACCTTGATGCCCTCGAACTCACGGCTGGCCTTGAGCCGCTTGACGAACTCCATGGTCCGGCTGGCGTCCACGTCCACGTAGATGGACACGTGCGGGGCGTCCCGGTAGGACTCGGTCACGGCGGCCGCGGTGGCCTTGCGGACGCCCTTGACCCGGATCCGCTCGGTGCGGCGCTCGTTGTCCCCGGAGTCCGGCATCCAGAACGAACCCGAGGTCTCGATGTTCGTCTCGCGTTCGGCCAGGTAGTTCTCCACGTCGGTGCGGGTCACCTCCCCGAACTGGCCGGTCGCGCGCACCTGGGTGAGGTCCACGCCGAGCTCCTTGGCGATCCGGCGCACCGGCGGCTTGGCCAGCACCCGCTCGAACAGCCCGGCGGCCTCGGCCTGGCGCTCCCGGCCGGCGGCCACCCAGTTCCCGACGGCGGCCGGCAGCTTCAGGCCCCGGCCCGCCTGGGCGGCGGGCCGCGGGGCCGGGGCGGGCTGCGGGGAGGGTGCGGCCGAGGACGCCGGCAGGGGGGACGGCGCCGGGCGCAGCTGGTGCCCGACGGCGGCCGGGGTGGCCGGCGC